>NZ_JBFULC010000054.1:0-29333 GCF_056400525.1 Stenotrophomonas sp. P5_A9 | reverse complement strand
CTCCTCATGAGCCTCGGGAGCGCATGCATGAAGCCGGCCAGCGGCCGGCACTACCTGGGTTCCCAAGAGCCGGCCAGCGGCCGGCACTACCGGGTTCCCAACCGGCGGTCAGCGGTCGGCACGTGCGGGTTGCCAATGCCGGCCCGCGGCCGGCACCTGGGCCACACCTCGCCTTACGCCGACAACTCCAGCAGCAGCTTGTTGAGCCGGCGCACGTAAGCGGCCGGATCCTTCAGTGTGTCGCCGGCGGCGAGCGCAGCCTGGTCGAACAGCACCCGGCTGAGGTCGTCGAAGCGCGCGCTGTCCGCTTCCTGGTCCAGCTTGCCGATCAACGGGTGGCCGGGGTTGAACTCGAACACCGGCTTGCTGTCGGGCACCTTCTGGCCGCTGGCTTCCAGGATCTGGCGCATCTGCATGCCCAGGTCCTGTTCGCCGATGGCCAGGATCGCCGGGGAATCGGTGAGGCGGTGCGAGACGCGCACGGCTGCCACGTCGTCGCCCAGCGCGGTCTTGATGCGTTCGACCAGGGCCTGCTTGTCCTTGGCCACGGCCTCCTGCGCCTGCTTGTCTTCCGCGCTTTCCAGCGCGCCCAGGTCGAGGTCGCCACGGGCGACGTCGGCGAACGACTTGCCGTCGAACTCGGTCAGGTAGCCCATCAGCCATTCGTCGATGCGGTCGGTGAGCAGCAGCACTTCGATGCCCTTCTTGCGGAACACTTCCAGGTGCGGGCTGTCCTTGACCTGGGTGTGGCTGTCGCCGGTCAGGTAGTAGATCTTGTCCTGGCCGTCGATCATGCGGCCGACGTAATCGGCCAGCGACACGCTCTGCTCGCCGCTGGCGTCATGGGTGGAGGCAAAGCGCAGCAGGCCGGCGATCTTCTCGCGGTTGTTGAAGTCCTCAGCGGGGCCTTCCTTGAGCACCTGGCCGAACTGCTTCCAGAAGCCGGCATAGACCTCGGGCTTGTCGGTGGCGAGCTTGTCGAGCATGTCCAGCGAGCGCTTGGTCAGCGCCGACTTCATCGAGTCGATGACCGGGCCGGACTGCAGGATTTCGCGCGAGACATTCAGGGACAGGTCGTTGGAATCGACCACGCCCTTGATGAAACGCAGGTACATCGGCAGGAACTGTTCGGCCTGGTCCATCACGAACACGCGCTGGACGTACAGCTTCAGGCCCTTGGGCGCGTCGCGGTGGTACAGGTCGAACGGGGCGTGGCCGGGGACGTACAGCAGGGAGGTGTACTCGAGCTTGCCTTCGACCTTGTTGTGGCTCCAGGCCAGCGCGTCCTGGTGGTCGTGCGCGGCGTGCTTGTAGAACTCCTGGTACTCGGCGTCGGTGATCTCGGTGCGCGGGCGGGTCCACAGCGCGCTGGCGCGGTTGACGGTTTCCCATTCGACCTCGGCCGGGGCATCCTCGCCGTGGTGTTCCTTGACCATCTGGATCGGCAGGCCGATATGGTCCGAGTACTTCTTGATGATGCTGCGCAGGCGCCAGCCGTCGGCGAAGTCCTGCTGGTCGTCCTTGAGCTGCAGGACGATGCGGGTGCCACGCTCGGGCTTGTCGATGGCTTCAACGTCGAACTCGCCTTCGCCGCGCGAGGACCAGTGCACGCCCTCGCTCGCAGGCAGGCCGGCGCGGCGTGAATAGACGTCGACCTGGTCGGCGACGATGAAGGCGCTGTAGAAGCCGACGCCGAACTGGCCGATCAGCTGCGAATCCTTCTTCTGGTCTCCGGAGAGCTGGCGCAGGAAGTTGCCGGTGCCGGACTTGGCGATGGTGCCAAGGTGGGCGATGGCGTCTTCGCGGCTCATGCCGATGCCGTTGTCGTCGATGGTGAGAGTGTGGGCGTCGGCATCGAAGCTGACGCGGATGCGCAGGTCGCCACCGTTTTCGAGCAGGGCCGGTTGGGTCAGGGCTTCAAAGCGGAGCTTGTCGGAGGCGTCGGCGGCGTTGGAGATGAGCTCGCGAAGGAAGATTTCCTTGTTGGAATACAGCGAGTGGATCATCAGCTGCAGCAGCTGTTTGACTTCGGTCTGGAAGCCCAGGGTCTGCTTTTGGGTCTGCTCGGTCATGGGTGGCGGTGCTCCTTGGACGATGCCGCGCCCGGCGCGGCGGCTGGTCAAGGGGTAGGGGTGGTGGGGTGGGTTTTCAAGGGCGTGCAGAGGCGGCGCGGAGCCAGTGCCGACGCGTGGCGTCTGAATGCGTAGGCCGCAGCGAGATCCCAGGCCGCCCCTTTACTCATGACGCGGCGTACCCGCGGGCAGACCTGCCGGGACTGGAGATCGAGTGCGCTTCTTTCAGTTGACGGTCACCGATCCACTATCGGACCCGCATAGGCGGGGGACGCACCCTTCCATTTTGGTCGATATCCTTCTCGGCTCGTGAACGATACAGATCGCGTTTGCAATATGACTTCCGCTGAACGAATCATTGTAGTGTTGAGAGAAATACGTCGCACATCTTCCGCTGTCGGCCGAGACACTGCCTCGCATTGAGCCGGAGCTTGAGTTGCTGTAGCGAATAGTGCCCGTGGAGTGGAAGTTGACCCCTGCGCTGGCTGAGCCATTGGGTGCATTTGCAAGAACATAATCGGAGGACCTGTCCGTCGATGACTGCGGGTGCTGAGGGCTGGCCGCTTGTGGGGCGAGCACTTCATCCCCATCGCGTAACTCGCATATCCAGGCTGCAATACTGCCTTCCAGCACTGCCTCGCCACCAGCCGGGCGGGCATTCTTTTCGAGGCAGAACGCCTCATGGTAAAGCTGTGTTGCTTTGCTTTGGCGGGAATACTGATAGGTGGGATTCCCGTCCTCGTTCATCACCAGACGCTGTTCGACAGCGACAAGGCCTCCTTGGAAGTCTGGCCACTCAGAGGCTCTGATCAGGGTCCTCTCTCCGCTTGTATTCACTTCCACCCGATCCTGGAGGGCGGAAGGAGGGGTCGCAGATACTGGAAATGCAACTATCAGGGCGAATGCGAATTCCTTCATTGTGAGTGTCCAGGTGACCGCTGATGCGGCATTTGGATTCTCGTTGGCCAGGCGGAACTATGTGGCGTATTCCGTCTCGAAACTCACCGTCTGTCGATGAGACATTCGCATGGATGCTGGCCAGGCCATCGGTGTGGAAAATGGCGGGCAGCAGTGTCGCGCTATGAGCGGCGGAATGGATCCGCCGTCCATTGAGGAGGTCGCCATGTGCCGCCTGTGGTGCGTGACGCGCGCGCGCCCGGGTTCAGCGCCTAGAATGCAGGTCTGAATCGCCCGACCTTCGTGCCCATGACTCCTTTCCGCCCGTACGCCCCTTCCACCGTCCTCGCCCGGAGCCGCGCATGAAACCGCGCCAGCCGGTGGCGGCGGCCGTGGGCCAGGTGCGGATCATCGGCGGCAAGTGGCGCGGGACGAAGTTGCCGGTACCGCTGTCGCCGGGCCTGCGGCCCAGTAGTGATCGGGTCCGCGAGACGCTGTTCAACTGGCTGACGCCGCGTATCGGTGGGGCGCGGGTGCTGGATCTGTTCGCCGGCAGCGGTGCGCTGGGGCTGGAAGCGGTGTCGCGTGGGGCCGGGCAGGCGACGCTGGTGGAGCGCGATGCGGCGTTGTCCCGGCAGCTGCGCGACTCGGTGGCCAAGCTGGGCGCGCAGGGGCAGGTGCAGGTGGTGCAGGCCGATGCGCTGCAGTGGCTGGCGCAGGCGCCGGCCGGGCAGGCCGATATCGTGTTCGTGGACCCGCCGTTCGCGGCGGGGCTGTGGGACCAAGTGCTGGCGGGGCTGGGGCCGCACCTGGCCGCCGATGCCTGGCTGTACCTGGAGGCACCGGCCGAGCAGGCGCCGCGGGTGCCCGCGCCGTGGCTGCTGCACCGCGAGGGCGGGACCCGGGAGGTGCGTTTTGCCCTGTACCGCCGCGCCACTGCTACACTTTCACCAGATCACAACGTGTAGCTGACGTATGACCGTGGCCAACCGCCGCATTGCCGTGTACCCGGGCACCTTCGATCCGATCACCAACGGTCACATCGACCTGGTGAACCGGGCCGCGCCGCTGTTCGAGAAGGTCGTGGTTGGCGTGGCGCAGAGCCCGTCCAAGGGCCCGACGCTGCCGCTGGAGCTGCGTGTGCAGCTGGCGCGCGAGGCCCTGGGGCACAATCGCAACGTGGAAGTGATCGGTTTCGATACGCTGCTGGCGCATTTCGTGCGCTCGGTGCATGGCGGGGTGCTGCTGCGCGGCCTGCGCGCGGTGTCCGATTTCGAATACGAATTCCAGATGGCGAGCATGAACCGTCATCTGATCCCCGAGGTCGAGACCCTGTTCCTGACCCCGGCCGAGCAGCACAGCTTCATTTCGTCTTCGCTGGTCCGCGAGATCGCCCGCCTGGGCGGCGACGTGTCCGGCTTCGTGCCGGCCTCGGTGCTCGAGGCGCTGCGCAAGGTCCGCGAAGCGAAGTCGGGCCAGTCGTAAAAACCCGTCAGACCCATACATACCAAGAATCACCAAGGGAGGAATTCCATGAACAACACCATGCGTGCCATGTTGATCGCGTCGTTCGCGCTGGCCTTCACCGCCTGCAAGAAGGAAGAGGCCGCTCCGGTTGCCGAAGCCCAGCAGGCGCTGGTCGCCCCGGACGCCAATGACGACGCCGGCTGGAAGAAGTACCTGCAGGCCGTGGCCGTGCAGAACATGGGCAACATCACCAACAGCCCGTTCCTGTACTACCTCTCGCCGGAGTCCGATCCGGAGTTCGCCGCCAAGTACGAGCGCCAGGTTGAAAGCGCCACCCAGGCCGTCGCGCGCGGCATCCAGCCGGGCAACATGCTGGCCTTCGGTTCGTCGGCTTCCTCGAAGATGGCCGACATGATCCAGGCCGTGTTCAAGGACGTGCCGGCCGACTCGATGAAGGGTGTGCGCGTGGTGTTCATCGGCAAGGCCGCTGACAACGCCCGCGTGCAGTCCATCGTGCAGCCGACCGGCGCCGAGTACATCTTCGTAGAAGCCAAGTAACCCGTGCAGTGGCGGCCGCGCCTGTGGCGTGGCCCGGGCGGCTTCTTCCGGGAAGCCGTCGATGACCGGCCTGCGCCACGGCGCGGGTCGGTCCTCATCCGCCGGCGTGGGCGTGGAGTAACGCCATGTCGCTGAAAATCAATGAGCTCTGCGTCAACTGTGACGTGTGTGAGCCCGCCTGTCCCAACCAGGCCATCTCGATGGGTGAAACCATCTACGTGATCGATCCGGCCCGCTGCACCGAGTGCGTGGGACATTTCGACGAACCCCAGTGCGTGGTCGTCTGCCCGGTGGAATGCATCGATCCCGATCCGGACATCCCGGAAACCCAGGACGCCCTGCTGGCGAAGCTGTACGGTCTGCAGCGCGACCATCCCGAACTTTATGCGGAGCCCCCATCCGAATGAATACGTTGTCGCGTCGTTGGTTGCTGTTCGTCCTGTTGTGGTCCCCGGTGGCATGGTCGGCCGCACCGGCGCAGGGTTCCCTGGCCAGTCATCCCGACGGTGCGGCGATCGCCAGCGGTCACCACCTGGCCACCGAGGCCGGCATGGAGATCCTGGCCAAGGGCGGCAACGCCTTCGATGCGGCGGTGGCGGTGTCCTCGACGCTGGCCGTGGTCGAGCCGATCAGCTCCGGGCTGGGCGGCGGCGGTTTCTTCCTCCTGCACGATGCAGCCACCGGCAAGGATGTGATGCTGGACGCGCGCGAGACCGCGCCGCAGTCGGCCAATGAAGCGGCGTTCCTGGACAAAAAGGGCGAGCTGGACCGCGACCGCTCGGTCAACGGTCCATGGTCGGCGGGCATCCCGGGCCTGCCGGCAGCGCTGGTGGAGCTGTCCAGCAAGCACGGCAAGCTGCCGCTGCGGACCTCGCTGGGCCCGGCGATCCGTGTCGCCAGTGAAGGCTTCCCGGTGTACGCGCGCATGGCCAAGGGCTACGCCTCGCGCCGTGAGGTGATGGAGCGCTACCCCGGGACCCGCGAGGTGTACCTGCGCAATGGCAAGCCGATCGCAGAGGGCGATGTGTTCCGCCAGCCGGAACTGGCAGCGACGATGGAGCGGCTGGCCGCGCAGGGGTTCGATGGGTTCTATCGCGGCCAGACCGGCAAGGCCCTGTTGGCCGGCGTGAAGCAGGCCGGCGGCCGCTGGACCGCCGAGGAGCTGGCCGGTTACCGGGTCAAGCTGCGCGAACCGATCGTGTTCAACTACCGTGACTGGAAGATCACCACCGCCTCGCCGCCGTCCTCTGGTGGCATCGCGCTGGCGGCGATGTTGCAGATCCTGGAAGGTTGGGACCTGAAGTCGATGGATGAAGCGCACCGTACCCACCTGGTGGTGGAAGCGATGCGCCGCGCCTACCGCGATCGCACCTTCTTCCTGGGCGATCCGGACTTCGTGCAGATTCCGCAGAAGGTGCTGACCAGCAAGGATTACGCGCAGGGCCTGCGGGCGACCATCCATCCGGAAAAGGCCACGCCGAGCGACCTGCTGTCGGGCAATCCGACCCCGCTGGAAGACGATGAGACCACCCACTTCTCCATCATCGACCGCGACGGCAACCGTGTCGGCGCAACCCAGACGGTGAACCTGCTGTACGGCTCGGGGCTGATTCCCAAGGGCACCGGCGTGCTGCTCAACAACGAAATGGACGACTTCGCACTGAAGCCGGGCACCCCCAACGCGTTCGGGGTGATGGGCTATGCGGCCAACGCGCCGAAGCCGGGCAAGCGCATGCTCAGCTCGATGACCCCGACCTTCATGGAGTCGCCGGACAAGGTGGTGGTGCTGGGCACGCCGGGCGGCAGCCGCATCATCACCATGGTGCTGCTGGGCATCCTCGGCTACGACGACGGCCTGAGCGCGCAGCAGGTGGCCGCATTGCCGCGCTACCACCACCAGTGGCTGCCGGACGAAATCTCGGCCGAAACCGGTGCGCTGGCGGTGGACACCATCAAGCAGCTGCAGGCGATGGGCCACAAGATCGAACTGCCCGGCGACAGCGCCGAAGGCGGCCGCGGTTCCAGCCACGTGTGGGGCAACCTGCAGACGGTGGAGTGGGACCGCCGCAGCAACGTGCTCAGCGGCGGCAGCGATCCGCGCAACCCGGTGGGCAGCGCGGCGGTGACCCCGGCCGCTGGCCGCTGAACCCGGCCGCTGTCCATGCGTTCGAGACCCCGCCGCCCGGCGGGGTTTTTCGTTATGGGCGCCTAGCGAATATTTAACGCGCCGCGCCGGATAATTTGCCGATGAAACTATGGTCGATACGCGGCAACACACAGAAGCTGGACGGCGGTGCGATGTTCGGCAATGCGCCGCGGACGGTCTGGGAAAAATGGGCGGCGCCGGACGATCTGAACCGGATCGAGCTGGCCTGCCGGGCGCTGCTGGCCAGCCCGCTGGCCGGTAAGACCGTGCTGTTTGAAACCGGTATCGGCGCATTCTTCGAGCCGAAACTGCGCGAACGCTACGGCGTGCAGGAACCGCGCCACGTGCTGATGGAATCCCTGCGCGAGGCCGGCTTCGAGCATGAGGACATCGACGTGGTGGTGCTGAGCCACCTGCACTTCGACCACGCCGGCGGCCTGCTGGCGCAGTGGAGCGAAGGCCGAGAGCCTGAACTGCTGTTCCCCAACGCGACGTTCCTGGTGGGTGCCGAACACTGGCAACGCGCCCTGCAACCACACCCGCGCGACCGGGCCAGCTTCATTCCGGAGCTGCCCGCGCTGCTGCAGGCCAGTGGACGCCTGGAGATCGTGGACGGGCCGTATTCGAAGGCGCTCGGCAACAGCGTGCGTTTCAGCTTCAGCGACGGACACACCCCGGGCCTGATGCTGGCCGAGATCGTCGGCCCCGAGCAGGCCGACGGCCAGGCACGGGGCGGCGTGGTGTTCTGTGCGGACCTGATTCCCGGCCGTTCGTGGGTGCACGTGCCGATCACCATGGGCTACGACCGCAACGCGGAATTGCTGATCGACGAAAAGCGCAGCTTCCTGGAAGACAAACTGGCGCGCAACGTGCACCTGTTCTTTACCCACGACCCGCAGTGCGCGCTGGCGCAGGTGGCCCGCGATGAGAAGGGTCGCTTCGGCACCGTCCATGAGCAGGGTGAATTGAAGGCGCGCGCGCTGGCGTAAGCGCCGCGTAGTGCCGGCCGCCGGCCGGCTCCCCGTAGCCGCCGGCAGCATCGGTAGTGCCGGCCGCTGGCCGGCTCCACGTAGTCTTCGGCAAGATCATGAGGAGCCGGCCAACGGCCGGCACTACCGGGTCATGGGGTGTCGATTGTTGGGCGGCACCATCGGATCATTGGACGCACTTCGCCCGGCGATCAATGCGCCTTCAGGCAACTACTCATGAAGGTCTTGCGCGCATCGCCGGCCAGCTTTTGGGTGGCGGCGTCGGCGTTGCAGTGCTTCATGCGCTCCTGCGGCGTGGTCGCCGCCGGTGCCGGGCCGCTCAGGCAGGCCTTTTGCGCGGACTTGTAGTCCTCGCCGGTCTTGCCCTTGTTCTTGGCTGAGCAGTCGGCCATGCGCTGTTGCTGTGGCGTGGCGGCGCTGGCCAGTACGGGGCTGGCGATCAACAGCAGGCAGGCCAGCAGGGACACGGTTTTCATGACAACGCTCCACGCACGGGTTGATGGTGCGCGCAGCTTCTGCCCCGGCATGAGCAGAGGGCGTGAAATTACCGGCGGGGTTGGATTGGCGCGTCAGCGCGCCCCCAGGTCGCCGGCGGCCGCATGCGGCCACCGGGACAGTCGCGGTGATCAGCCGACGACGCGGGTACCGAAGATGCGGTCGCCGGCATCGCCCAGGCCCGGCAGGATGTAACCCTTTTCGTTGAGGCGGGCATCGATGGCGGCCGTGTAGATCTCCACATCCGGATGCACGGCCTGGACGGCGGCGATGCCTTCGGGGGCGGCAACCAGGAAGATGCCCTTGATGCGGCGCGCGCCGGCGCGCTTGAGCATGTCGATGGTGGCGATCAGAGTGCCGCCCGTGGCCAGCATCGGGTCCAGGATCAGCGCGTCGCGCTCTTCCAGGCGGCCGGTCAGGCGCTCGAAGTAGGGCACCGGCTGCAGGGTTTCTTCATCACGCTGCAGGCCCACCACGCTGACCCGGGCGGCCGGAATCAGCGACAACACGCCGCTGAGCATGCCCAGCCCGGCACGCAGGATCGGCACCACGGTGATTTTGGCGCCGGCGATGCGCTGCACCGTCACCGGACCGGCCCAGCCGGCGAGGGTGTGCGGTTCGGTATCCAGGTCGGCGGTGGCCTCGTAGGCCAGCAGGCCGCCGAGTTCATTGGCCAGCTCGCGGAAGTCCTTGGTGCTCAGGGACGCATCGCGCATCAGGCCGATCTTGTGCTGCACCAGCGGATGGCGCACTTCGACGATTTTCATGGGAGGAGCAACGAAGAGGGGAGACGGGTAGTTTGCCGCAAGGMCCTCCGAAGCCAAAGCCCGAAGCCGAAGCCAAAGCCAAAGCCAAAGCCAAAGCCAAAGCCAAAGCCAAAGCCGAAGCCACGATCTCCGGTAGTGCCGAGCCATGCTCGGCAGGCCAGACAGTGACGAAGCCGACGCCGACGCTCGGCAGGCAGTGCAGCGCCAAGAGCAGCCGAGCATGGCTCGGCTCTAYGCTGCCTCCCGAGTCCCCGATTCCCCGATTCCCCGAGTCCCCGAATTCCCCGAATTCCCCGAATTCCCGAATTCCCGAATTCCCGATTCCCGATTCCCGATTTCCCAATTCCCAATTCCCGATTTCCGATTTCCCAATTCCCGATTTCCCAATTCCCCAATTCCCCAATTCCCCAATTCCCCGTCCCCAATTCCCAATTCCCAATTCCCAATTCCCAATTCCCAATTCCCCGTTCCCCTGTCCCGGTGTCATGCCCATGCAACGTCGCGGACATACCGTGCTGACCCAGTCTTTACACCGTTGGGGATAGTCGTGCAGAAGAAGCGTGCGTTGGGCCAGGCGATCAGCCTGTCGTTGCTGGTGATGGCCAGTCCGTCGGTGTTTGCCGTCGAGGCCGTCGAAGCCAGCGCCGCCGGCGCCGGGGCGGTCGACCTGGACCGGGTCGAGGTGCGCCCGCAGCTGGAATCGCAGACCCGCGCGGTCGACCTCAAGCGCAGCAGCGATGCCATCGAAGACGCCGTATCGTCCGATGCCATGGGCGTCTACCCGGACAAGAACGTGGCCGAATCGCTGCAGCGCCTGCCCGGCGTCAGCGTCACCCGCGACCAGGGCGAAGGCCGTTTCGTGGTCATCCGCGGGCTGGATGCCAACCTCAACAGCGTCAGCGTCGATGGCATCGCCATCGGCACCCCGGAGGATTCCAGCCGCGCCGCGCCGCTGGACGTGATTCCCTCCGATTCGACCGAACGCCTGCGCGTGGTCAAATCACCCACCCCGGACATGCCCGGCGATGCCATCGGCGGTGCGATCCTGGTTGAGTCGGCGTCGGCCTTCGACCGCGAAGGCCGCAACCTGCGCGGCAAGATCGAAGCCAGCCACCAGCAGCTGTCCGGCAACACCAGCCCGAAGGCGGCCATCAACTACAGCGAAGTGTTCGCCGATACCTTCGGCGTGGCGCTCGGCGTGAACTACCAGAACCGCAAGTTCGAATCGGACAACACCGAAGTGGAGTACGGCACGTTCGACGGCGGCGCCGACGATGACCTGTTCGCCAACAGCCTGCAGCGCCGCAAGTACGAGATCGAGCGCAAGCGTATCGGCGCCAACCTCAACCTCGACTGGCGGCCCAACGAGGACAGCCGCTACTACCTGCGCACGCTGTACAGCCAGTTCGATGATGCCGAAACCCGCCAGCGCACCCTCTTCAACGTCGGCGACGGCGAGGTGACCGCACTGGGCAACCATCAGTACCGCATCGATGACCTGCCCGCCGATGCGATCCAGAAGCGCATGCGCTACCGCACCAAGAAGGAAAACACCTTCGCCGCCAGCCTGGGCGGCGAGAATCGCCTCAGCGGCGCGGTGCTGGATTACAAGGTCGGCTACACCCGCACCGAAGAACGCGTCAACGACGAGATGGAAGCGCGCTTCGAATACGCCGGCTATGACACCAGCGCCACCGTCGACCAGCGCAGCCGCGTACCCGGCCTTACCCTCGGCGATGCCGGCTGGATGGACAACGGCAACTACGACGTCGACCGCGTCGTGCTTTCGCCCAAGCGCGTGGACGATGAGGAGCGCAGCGCGCAGGTCAATCTGCGTTTCGACGGCGACAACACCAGTTATAAGTTCGGCCTGCTCGGCCGGTGGCGCGACCGCAACGCCGATACCGACGAGCGCGAACTGCGGGTCGGTCCGGACATCGCGTTGTCGGACTGGACCACTGCCAGCCCGGACCATCGCGGCGGCAGTCTCGGCCAGGGCATGAGTTCGGATGCCATGCGCCGTTACTGGGCCCAGCACGGCGCCCAGTACAGTGCGCGCCCACAGGACGCCGGCGGCAACGCGCTCACCTCGCTGGAAGAGGACTACACCGCCAGCGAAGACATCTTCGCCAGCTATGCGATGGGCACCTGGGATATCGGCGCGCTGCGCATCATCGGCGGCGTGCGCGTGGAAAATACCCAGTTCACCGCCACCGGCAACAGTGTCGACGTGGCCAGCAATGGCCGCA
The DNA here is from genome assembly GCF_056400525.1 of Stenotrophomonas sp. P5_A9. Classification (NCBI taxonomy): domain Bacteria; kingdom Pseudomonadati; phylum Pseudomonadota; class Gammaproteobacteria; order Lysobacterales; family Lysobacteraceae; genus Stenotrophomonas; species Stenotrophomonas sp. P5_A9. The sequence continues at coordinate 17,693 of NZ_JBFULC010000054.1, read as the reverse complement.
GCTACACGGTCACCCCGCTCAGCGTGAGCCGCAGCTACACCAACGTGCTGCCCGGCCTGCACCTGCGCTATGACGCCGGCGACGACTGGGTGCTGCGCGCGGCCGCCAACAAGACCGTGTCGCGGCCGTCTTTCGGCGACATCGCCCCGCGCGTCGGCCTGAGCCGGGGCGATGAAGAAGTGCGGATCGGCAACCCGCAGCTGGACCCGTACGAATCCAACAACCTCGATCTGTCGGTGGAGAAGTACATCGGCAGCACCGGTATCATCTCGCTGGGCCTGTTCCACAAGTCGATCGACGGCTACATCGTCAACACTGTGAGCAACAATGATCCGGCGTATCCGGGTTACGAGGTCACCCGCGTGATCAACGGCGAGAAGGCCAACGTCACCGGGGCCGAGTTCAACTGGCAGCAGCAGCTGGCGTTCCTGCCGGCCGGTTGGGACGGGCTGCTGGTCGGCGCCAGCGGCACCTGGCTGGACACCGATTTCGATCCGGGCGTAGCCGGTCGCGAGCGTGACGACTTCATGCTGCCGCGTGCGTCCAAGCATGTGTACAGCGCGCACATCGGCTACGAGAAAGATGCCTTCAGTACCCGCCTCGCCGCGGTGTACCGCAGCGAGTATCTGGACACGCTCGGGGACAGCCGCGCCTACGACATCTACGTGGCGCCCAACACCCAGCTGGATTTCAGCCTGGACTACAAGTTCACCCCGAACGTGAGCGTCTATTTCGAGGCGCAGAACCTGCTCGACAAGCCGCTGGAGCTGTATCAGGGCACGCGCTCGCGTACGTTGCAGATGGAAGAATACGGTCGCACCTATGCGCTCGGCCTGAAGGTGGCCCTGTGAGGCGCGCACGCCCTGTCATCGGCCTGTTGAGCCTGGCCCTGTTGGCGGCCTGCCGGCACGGTGCTGCGCCGGCACCGGTTGCGCCAGCGGCCGATGCCGCCCGCGCGGTGAGCACGGTAGCCGAAGCCTTCCTGACCCCGATGACGCCGGCCGACAACATCGACTCGCCAGCCAGCTGGACCACCGCCGATGGGCATCAGTGGCTGATCGCCACCGCCAAGGCCACCGACAAGCTGGTGGTGTACGACGGCCAGACCGGTGCACACCTGCGCGACGTCGGCAGCACCGGCACCGCACCGGGCCAGTTCGTCCGCCCCAACGGCATCGCCGTGGTCGATGACGTGGTGCTGATCGTGGAGCGCGACAACCACCGCGTGCAGGTCCTGCAACTGCCCGACTTCACCCCGCTGGGCGTGTTCGCCGCCGACGACCTGCGCAAGCCCTACGGGCTGTGGGTCAACAAGCAGCGGGAGGGTTACGAGGTTTACGTGACCGACTCCTACGACGCTGGCGAGGATGCGCAGGGCAACGACGGGCTGCCGCCGCTGGCCGAACTGGACAAGCGCGTGCGCCGCTACGCGCTCAGCGTGAAGGGCGGTGCGCTGGATGCCCGGCTGGTGTCCAGCATCGGCGACACCAGCGAGGCCGGCGCGCTGCGCGTGGTCGAATCGATCTGGGGCGACCCGGCCAACGACCGCCTGCTGATCGCCGAGGAAGACGAAACCTACGCCAGCGAGATCAAGGTCTACACGCTGGACGGCCGGTTCACCGGCACCACCTTTGGACGCGATGCCTTCAAGGCGCAGGCCGAAGGCGTGATGCTGCGTACCTGCGGCAAGGACGGCTGGTGGATCACCACCGAGCAGGGCAAGCAGCGCAGCGTGTTCCACCTGTTCGACCGGCATACCTTCAAGCACGTTGGCGCGTTCCAGGGCAACAAGGTGGCCAACACCGACGGCATCTGGCTGGACCAGCATGCCTCCACGCGTTTCCCGCACGGCGTGCTGTACGCGGTGCACGACGACCAGGGCGTGGTCGCCTTCGACTGGGCCAGCGTGGCCAGGCAGTTGTCGTTGCCGCTGGAGTGCGCGCCATGAGGCGCACGCCCATGGCCAGCGCGACCGTGCTGCTGGCGTTGCTGCTCGGCAGCGCCCCGCTGATCGCGAACAGCGCGGACACCGTCGCCGAGCCGAACACGCAGGTGCCGACGGGCAACCTCCATTACGCCGCCAGTGGCTTCCCGGACCGGATCGTGGCCTCGCCCGCACAGGACGCCGCGCGCGGTTTCGGCGTGTCGTGGCGGACCGACACGACGGTCGGCACGCCGGTGCTGGAGTGGGTGCTGGCCGGCGATTCGCCCGATGTTGGCCGCGTCACCCGCATCACCGCCAGCACCCGCGTGCTGGACACCGAGAACGGCAGCGCGCATTACCACCGCGCCGATGTCAGCGGACTGCAGCCCGACACGCTGTACCTGTGGCGCGTGCAGGGGCAGGCCACGTGGAGTGCCTGGAACCAGCTGCGCACCGCCGGCAGCGCTACCCAGGCGCTGACCCTGCTGTACTTCGGCGATACCCAGAACAAGAACCTCAGCCATGTCTCGCGGGTACTGCGCGCCGGTCTCAAGGCCGCCCCGCAGGCGCGCCTGAGCCTGTTCGCCGGCGACCTGGTCAGCGGCGGCGACGGCCAGGACGACAGCGAGTGGGGTGAGTGGTTCGCCGCCGCGGGCTGGCTGCCGCAGGAAACCGCCGTCGCCCCGGCGATCGGCAACCATGAGTACGTCGAGGAGTTCGAAGACACCCCGCAGGAACGTCGCGTGCTCGGTCGCCATTGGCCGGTGACCTTCGCGCTGCCGCGCAACGGCGTGGACGCGGCCGATACCAGCACCTACTGGTTCGACTACCAGGGCGTGCGCATCGCGGTGCTGGATGGCACCTCGGCACTGGACCTGGGGACCGCGCAGGCGCAGGCCGTCTGGCTGGACAAGGTGCTGGCCGACAACCCGCACCCGTGGAGCATCGTGCTGCTGCACCAGCCCTTCTACTCGCCGCGCGAAGGTCGCGAGAACGCCGAACTGCGTGACGTGCTGCTGCCGGTGGTGCGCCGCCATCAGGTCGATCTGGTGCTGCAGGGGCACGACCACACCTATGGCCGTCGTGGCGAAGGGCAGGGCGCGACCCCGCAGTTCATCGTCACCGTGGCCGGGCCGAAGCAGTACCGGTTGTCCGATGCCGCACGTGCCAGCATGGCGCCGGTCGGCGAGGACACCCAGTTGTTCCAGGTGTTGAACATCGACCCGCAGCACCTGCGCTATGAAGCGCGCACCGTCACCGGCCGGCTCTATGATGGCTTCGAGCTGACCCGCAGCACCGATGGCCGCAAGCACAAGACCGAGCTGACGCAAGGACGCATCGCCCCCCGTGACTGCACGCGCGCGCAGACCCTCAAGGGCCGCGCCGACCGTTGCTGGGAATGACCCCCGGGCCGGGCCGCCTCCACGCGCCCGGCCGCTGCTGGAGACGATGATGATCGACACGCGACGCGTAATTCCCCTGGGCGCCATCGCCGCCGCATTGCTGCTGCTCGCGGGCGCCAGTGCCGCCACCAATGCGGTGCTGCACCCGTTCCTGGCCGCCCAGCCCAGGGAAGCACCGGAGGAGGTCAACCTGGCCGTGGAGATCCCGGCCGGCAGCTTCACCAAGTATGAAATCAAGGAGGACGGACTGGTCCATGTGGATCGCTTCCAGTCCATGCCGGTGGCCTATCCGGCCAACTACGGCTCGATGCCACGCACGCTGGCCGGCGACAACGACCCGCTCGATGCGCTGGTGCTCACCCGTGAGCCGTTGCACCCCGGGGTGATCGTGCGCTTCCGCCCGATCGGCTTCCTGAAGATGGTCGATGGCGGCGAGCACGATGAAAAAGTCATCGGCGTGCCCACCGACAAACTCGACCCCACCTACGCCAACATCCGCGACCTGCACGACCTGCCGCTGATCGAACGCCAGCGCATCGAGGCGTTTTTCCGCGTCTACAAGGACCTGCCCGAGGGACGCAATCCGGTGCAGCTCAATGGCTGGGGCAATGCGGCCGACGCCAAGGCCTTGATCCGCGCGTCGATGCAGCGTTTCGAGCGCAAGCAGCAGCGCCAGAAGGGCGATTGACCGCGACGCGCGCGTTGTATGATCCGCGCTTGGGGCTCGGGGAAACGACGCAATGGCGAAGGCGCGCTGGGTAGAGGGGCTGGGGATCACCTTGCTGGTGCTGGAACTGCTGTTGCTGGCGGTGCCGGTCACCGTGCTGGATGGATTCGGCCTGCTGGTGTTGGCCTACCCGAACCCGCATCCCGACCACGCGCCGATGCTGATGGGGGTGGTGGTGGCCACGGTCGCGCTGATCGGTTTCTGGCGGCTGACCGTCGGCTTCCTGCTCGATGGCCTCAGCCTGAAGCGCGTCCCGGCCTGGGCGCGTTGGAGTGCCGGCAGCGGCGCGTTGCTGTGCCTGCTCGCCCTGCTGGTGGCCGCCATCTTCGACCGGTTTACCGCCTGGGCGCTGGTGGGTGTTTTCGGTCTGCCGGTGATGGTGCCGCTGTGTCATATGCTCGCCGTTTCCCGGGGCCAACCAACGCCACCGCCATTGCCGTGAGCGAGGTCAATCGCGCGCGGCGACGGCCTTGTCCGCACGGCGTTTGAACACCGTCATTTCCTTCTGCGCCTGTTTGTCGCCGTTGCGTTGGGCCACGTCGATACCCTGTTGCCAGGCCTGAGAGGCGGCATGCGCATCGCCGGCGGCCAGCCACGCCTTGCCCAGCAGCTTCCAGCCGGCGGAGTAACCGGGGTCCTGCGCCACGCAGTGGAGCAGGTGCGAGGTCGCCCCTGCCGGATCGCCGGCCTCGAGCAGGCCCTTGCCCAGGCTGAAACGCAGCAGTGCGTTGTCGCGTCCGCTGTCGAGCATGCGTTGCAGTGCAGCTAGGTCCATGGCGGTGCTTTCGTGTCGGGGAGGTGGGGGCAGGCCTGCTTCACGGCGTCCCCTGGCCATCGATGCGTGCATAGCGGCCGCGATGGTAGGCCAGCGCCTCGCCGGGCGCGGCCTCGAAATGCGCGACGCGCCCGACGATCAGCAGATGGTCGCCCAGCGCCACCGTGCGATGCACCGAGCACAGTAGCCAGCCCACCGCGTCGGGGACCCGGGGGGCGTCTCCGCTCAGATCCAGCAGGGCCATGTTGGCCGCGTCACGCCGCAGCAGCGGATCGGCGAAACGACGCGCAAGCGCCTCCTGCGCAGAGGACAATACGCTGATGCCGAACCATCGCGCTGCAGCGAATACCGGCAGGTCGGCCGAACGCGCGCCGATGCTCCACGCGACCAACGGCGGATCCAACGACAGCGAGGTAAACGAGTTGATCGTCATCGCCACCACCTGCCCCCGGATATCGCGTGCCGTGGCGATCGCCACGCCGGTCGGGTATTGCCCGCAGACGTGGCGAAGCGCGACCGTGTCGGGCCCGACGGCGCCGGAGGACGGTGCCGCCATGGCCTCCGCGTCGCGGACCGGACCCGGTTTCATCAGCGGCCGCCGGCGGCCTGGAAGCGGCGCGTCACTTCGGCCCAGTCGATCAGGTTGAAGAAGGCGGCGATGTAGTCCGGCCGACGGTTCTGGTAGTGCAGGTAATAGGCGTGCTCCCACACGTCCAGGCCCAGGATCGGCACGCCGCCGGACAGGTTGGCGTAAGCGCCCATCAGCGGGCTGTCCTGGTTGGGGCTGCTCTCGACCAGCAGCTTGCCGTCACGGCCGAGCGTCAGCCATGCCCAGCCGCTGCCGAAACGGGTCTGCGCCGCCTTGGTAAAGGCGTCTTTGAAGGCCTGGTAGCCGCCGAGGTCACGTTCGATGGCGGCCGCCAGCGCGCCCTGCGGCGTGCCGCCGTCGGTGCTGAGCACGGTCCAGAACAGGCTGTGGTTGGCATGCCCGCCGCCGTTGTTGCGCACGGCGTTGCGTACGCCTTCTGGCAGCGATGCGATGTCGGCAATCAGCTGCTCGATCGGCGTTGCCTTGATGCCTGCCTCGGCCAGCGCGGCGTTGAGATTGTTGACGTAGGCCTGGTGGTGGCGCGCGTGGTGGATTTCCATCGTCTGCGCATCGAAATGCGGCTCGAGGGCGTCGTAGGCGTAGGGCAGGGCGGGCAGGGTATAGGACATCGCAGACAACTCCGTGGAAAGAGCGGTCATGATCGGACCTGAAGCAAGGTTGAGGTCAAGCGCGTTGATGCGTTCGATTCATGATCCGACAGCGCGTGCGGCATGTTTCAACCGACCGTGCCCGACGGCTCATGGATCGGGCAGCGGTTGAACTGTGCGCGGAACTGCCGCGATGCGGCCATCACGATGCGGCGGGCACGGTTGAGGCTGCCCAGCGGACGGTGCGCCGCCAAGGCGTGCCACGGCGCAAACGCAAGGCCGTCTTCGCGCGCCTCGGCATCGGCGCTCCACGCCGGCTGCGCGCCGACCACCAGGCGTCCGACGGCCACGAACGGACTGAGCGCTTCGGGCCAGACCACCGAGGCGTCCTCGATGGGCATCTGTTCCAGATCACGGCACAGCTGCACCCGCAGCTCCCACTCGACCGGCGCATCGAGGCGCTCGAAGAAGCTGCAGATCGCCTCGCGCTGCGTATCGGCCGTCGATGCCAGCGGCTGACCGGTCAGCGCGAGCAGTGCGGGCGAGACCGGCACCCAGGAAAACTTGGCCATGTGCGGCCCATACAGGAACGGGACCTGGGTGAAGAACGTTTCGCCCAGTGGATGGTGCTGGGGTTCACCGCCCAGCGCCTTCAACGTCGCGCTTTGTCCGCCTACCGCTTCGAGCGCCGCTTCGGTGCCGCGCAGCGCGGCCGACAGCACCTGTTTGGTCCGCGGCATGCGTTCGGTGGTGGACGCCAGCAGCTTGGCCGAGCGCAGGAAGCCTTGGATGCCGGGCGTGCTGAAGGCCGGTCCGTTGACCATCAGGAAGTCCTGGCTGTGCTCCTCCTCGCCCCCCTCCACGCGCGCACCGGGGACGTCCAGCAGCTTCACTGCCATCGCGCGGGGCGTGGACACGGTATCGGGCAGTTGCTCGGCGGGCGGTGAGGACAGGCGCACCAGCGCCTGGTACGTACCGGCGGTGGCGAACAGGCCATGGGCGAGCTCGGCGGGGAGCCCATCGAGCACCTGGAAGCGGCCTGTCAGCAGGGCGTGGCCCTTGGCGTGCACCGCGCGGCGCGCATGGCCTTCATGCTCGGCCACGGTGCGGGCCATGCCGGTGAACACCGTCGCCAGCTCGGCGATGGTGTCCTCCTCGTCGTCCTGGCGATGTTCAATGTCGGGCGAATAGACAACAGCAGGCGCGAACGTGGCCATGGCAACGGCATCCTCGTGGGGCAGGTCAGGGAGCCGGCGCATGACATGACCGTGCTTACGCCTTGGCAACAGCCGGCTGGGGCGGGGCAGGGCACCACCTTGGCGGGTGCGGCGTGCAGGGTGGGTGCAGGGCGCATGGCGTCCGCGCGAAGACGCGGCGCGGTGCATTCACCACTCCAGCGCCTCGAAGAAGCGTTCGGCCGCGTTTTCCTGGCCCAGCACCGTGGCCAACGCGCCCAGCGCCGCGTCACGATGCGCCGGGCGCAGCGCGCCATCGTCGTCTTCCAGGTCGTCCCCGGCGTCGAGGTACACCGTACCGATGGCCGCGATGGCGGCGAGGAAGGTCGTCAGGTCCTGCGTCAGTACCGACGCCTCCCAGCGGCCCGCGCCATGGAACGCGAACAGGACCTGGCCGCTGTCGCGATCGAAGATGAAGGGGTCGGCATTCTGTTCGGCGATCACCAGCCAAGGGTCGCGCCAATCGGTCAGGCGCTCACCGCTGTTGCCTTGCCACCGATAGCCGGCCTGCAGGGACCACAGCCGATGCAGGGGCGGGAAACACACGTTGACGCCGGGGATGTCGATGCCGACCGGTCCCACGTTGGCATGCACGGTCTCGCCCCACGGGCCTATCTGCGCGTAGAAGGCCGCCAGCGGGGCGGGCAGCGGTAGCTCGCCACGCCACAGATCTGCCGGCTGGGCATGCAGCGGGCCGAAGCGGGCGAAGGATGCGTGCAGTGTGTGCATGGCCGATGTCGTTGCAGGGAAGGAGGCGAAGACTGGCCATCGCCTCGGGGAGGCACAACCGTATCCGCGCGGCGACGACCGGCACCGTCTTTCACGCGCGCTGGCTATCATGCGCCCTGTTTCCTCTCATTGGACGGTCGTCGTGTCGCTAGCGCTGGTGTGGTTCCGCCGAGATCTTCGTCTGCAGGACAACCCGGCCTTGCAGGCCGCGCTGGATGCTGGACACGTGCCGGTGCCGGTCTATATCCATGCGCCGCATGAGGAAGGCGATTGGGCGCCCGGTGGCGCGTCCAATGCCTGGCTGCACCGTTCGCTGGCCGCGCTCGATGCAGACCTGCGTGGCCGTGGCTCGTCGCTGGTGCTGTGTCGCGGCGACAGCCAGGCCGAACTTGAGCGGTTGATCGCCGCATCCGGTGCGGTGGCGGTGTACTGGAACCGCAAGTACGAACCGGCCACGCAGCCGCGCGATGCGAGGATCAAGCGCGACCTGCGCGAGCAGGGCATCGAGGCGCAGAGCCACAACGGCAGCCTGATGCTGGAGCCATGGGATATCACCACCCTGCAGGGTGGCCCGTACAAGGTGTTCACTCCGTACTGGCGCAACGCACTCACCCGCCTGCAGCTGCCCGCGCCGGTCCGTGCGCCGGCGTCGCTGCCGGCCCATCCGCTGCAGGGCGAGGCGCTCGATACGCTCGGCCTGGCGGCCACGTTGCCGTGGGATGCCGGGTTCTGGACGCACTGGCAGCCGGGCGAGGCGGGCGCGCAGGAGGCGTTGACGGTGTTCATCGACGGGGCGCTCAACGGCTATCGGCAGCAGCGTGACCTGCCCGACCGGGTGGGCACCTCGCTGCTGTCCCCGCATCTGCATTTCGGCGAGATTGCGCCGTGGCAGGTCGTGCATCAGTTGCAGCCGGCGCGCAGTGCCAGCCGCGACGCCGACATCGATGGCTACATCCGCGAACTGGGCTGGCGTGAATTCTCCCACCACCTGCTGCATCACTTCCCGCAGACCACCGACCACAACCTCAACCCGCGCTTCGACGGCTTCCGCTGGGCCGCGCCCAATGCGGGGCAGTTGCAGGCGTGGCAGCAGGGGCGCACGGGCATTCCGATCATCGATGCGGGTATGCGCGAGCTGTGGGCCACCGGCTACATGCACAACCGGGTACGCATGCTGGTGGCCAGTTTCCTGTGCAAGCACCTGCGCCAGCACTGGCGCGAGGGCGCGCGCTGGTTCTGGGACACGCTGGTGGATGCCGACCTGGCCAACAACACCATGGGCTGGCAGTGGGTGGCCGGCACCGGGGCGGATGCGGCGCCGTATTTCCGCATCTTCAATCCGGTGACCCAATCGGAGAAGTTCGATCCGCAGGCGCGTTACATCACCCGCTGGGTGCCCGAACTGGCTGCGTTGCCGTTGAAGGCGCGCTTTGCGCCCTGGCAGCATCCACACCTGCTGGCCGAACACGCACCGTCCTATCCGACGCTGCCGCTGGTCGATCTGGCCGCCGGGCGCGATGCGGCGCTGGCGGCGTACCGGCATACCGGCGGGGCATGAGCGGCGCCGGACAGGTCGGGTCAGAAACCTGAACGCGGGGGAGACGGCCGCACGTGTCGTCATGTCGGCATCGCGTCAGGCTGTTTATGCTCTTTCCCGCCCGCACGCCGATACACCGGTAACCAAGGAGAACATCATGATCCGACCCGCAACCCGTAACGTGGCCCTGGCCCTTATGACCGCCGCCGCTTTGTCGGCCTGCGCCACCGGCGGTTCGTACGTCCAGTCCGACCCCTACGGCAACCCGACCCAGCAGCAGAACAAGACCGGCCGCAATGCGCTGATCGGTACTGCCGTGGGCGTGGCCGCCGGTCTGCTCAGCGGCAACAGCGCTACCGAGCGCCGCCAGCACGCGATGATCGGTGCCGGTATCGGCGCGCTCAGTGGTGCGGCGATCGGCCAGTACCAGGATCGCCAGGAACGCGCGCTGCGCGAACGTACCGCCAACACCGGTATCGATGTGTCGCGTGATGGCGACAACCTGACCCTGAACCTGCCGGACGGCATCACCTTCGATTTCGGCAAATCCACGCTGAAGCCGCAGTTCTACGGCTCGCTCAACGGCGTGGCGAGCACGCTGGCCGAATACAACCAGACCATGATCGAAGTGGTCGGCCACACCGACAGCATTGGCAGCGACGCGGTCAACAATCGCCTGTCCAAGGAACGCGCCGACTCGGTCGCCGCCTACCTGACCGCCCAGGGCGTGCAGGGCGCGCGCATCGAAACCCTCGGCGCCGGCAAGGCGTATCCGATCGCCGACAACAGCACCGACGCAGGCCGCGCGCAGAACCGCCGCGTGGAGATCCGCGTGATTCCGCTGCGTCAGTAACATCTGGCGTTGCTGAGGCTCGGGCCACGTGCCGGAGCAAAAATGCCGCCTTTGTAGGCGGCATTTTTTTGTTTTTCTCCCATCGCTCCCGCAGGCACGGAACGCGCGCTACGACCTGTCAGACGCGGGGGTCGGGGGGCGGGCGCTGGGCCCCCATGCCCTTTCCGGCGACGCCCCCGGCCGCTACGGGGCCCTCACGCTCGCGACATGCCAGAGCGGAGACAGCACTTGATCCACACGGCGCCCAGGCGACCAAGCCACACGCATATCGCCGTGCGCCACGCGCCAAGGCCTTCGCAGAAGGACGCTCCCTCCATCGGGACAGGAGCGTCCTTTCTGTGGGGTGCCGACGCCCTCACCAGTCGTACTGCACCTGCAGCCGCGCATACCGCGGCGTGGTGTAGTAGCGCGCCTTGCCGTAGTTGAAGTAGTCGGTCACCGTCCCGGCGGAATTGACGTCGTAGCGCGCCTCATACACCTGCACCGGCTTGATCGAATTGAACAGGTTGATCACCGACAACTGCACGCTCAGCCCCGGCAGCGCGGCCGGCGAATACACCACGTTCGGGTTGACCGACATCGTCCACGGCGTGCGTCCACTGCTCCCCACCTTGGAAAGGTCGTCCATACCGACGTTGCAGGTGTGGAACACACCGCGATAGCCGAAGTCGGTATCGAAGGTGCCGTTGCCGCCGCCCAGGCAGCTGATCGGCGTCCCGGACTGCACCAGCAGATTCGCGCCCAGCTGCCACTGCGGGGTCAACTGGTAACTGCCGTACAGTTTGAAGCTGTGGCGACGATCATTGAACAGGTAGCCATCGGCGCCGTAGGACAGTTCCTTGAAGTCGAAGTCCGAGGTCGTGCCGGTGTCGTCCTGGCCGTTGGTGCTCTTCACCAGGCCTTCGTAGTTGCCGTACAGCTTGGCCCAGGTGTAGTTGACGCTGGCATACCAGCGTTCGGTCCGCTTCTCCGCCGACAGGCTCAGCGAGCGGTAGCTGCGCTTGGCCTTGGGGCCCAGTTCGCTGCCAGGAACAGTGATGGTGTCCGGCTTGCCGTCGCCATCGACATCAATGTCCAGGGTCAGGTCGCTGCCGGGATTGAAGATCCAGCAGCCGGGCAGGCCGCCCGGAACCTCCCATTCGCTGTCCCAATGCGAGACGTCGTAGCCGGCCGCCTTGGCCGCGTTGTACAACGATCGCGAATCGCAGGTGTCATCGATCACCTGATTGATCCGGCGCAGGGTGATCTTGGCGCCCAGCGTCCAGCCATCGACCCAATCGTTGGAGGAGCGCAGTTGCCGTTGAAAGCCGAGGATCGCCTCGTCCTGCGTGTAAGGCTTCAACCCGCGGGATGCGACCGCGCGCGGATCGGGCGTGCTGCCGTCGGCGCCGTTGACTACGCTGTCGGCGCTGCCGTTGCGATACGAGCCGGTGATGTTGGGCTTGCCGGTGACCGGGTCGTAGCCGTCGTAGGTGTAGTAATCCATCGTGTAGTACGACGCGGTAGCCGCGCGCAGTGCCACGTTGGCGGCGATGGGCAGCGAGTAGCGGCCAAGCGATGCGTACAGCTTACTGTCGCCGTCGCCGGTGGGATCCCACGAAAGGCCCAGCCGCGGCTGCCAGATATTGGACTGCTTGACGAACGTCGCGCCGCTGCCGTTGCGGTTGTCGAACGAATCATTGCGCAGCCCGGCGTACAGCATCAGCCGGTCGGTGACCTGCCAATGGTCTTCCAGGTACCACGACGCCTGCTTGACGCCGATGCGGCCACCGGTGCGGAAATCGATGCGCTGTGCGTAGTTGGCGTAGAGGTTCCAGTAGGCGCCGCTGGAATAGGCGGTGCCCTGCACCGAGGTCCAGTCCTCCTTGCTGTAGCCGCCGCCGAGCTGATGGTTGCCCAGCTGCCAGACCAGGTCGGCCTGGGTGTTGCTGCGCTCGTTGCTGCCCGCACGCAGGCCGAGCTGGCTGTTGACCGCGCAGCCCACCTGCTTGCCCAGTACGCGGTCGACCACGTAAGGGCAGTCGCCGTCGGCGGCGTTGATGTCGCCATCGTAGTCGCCACGCTGTCCGTCCGGGCTGATCGTGTACTCGCCGTTGGTATTGCGCATGCGCCCGTGCTGCAGGCTGGCGGTAACATCATCGCCGAGCTGGCTGGTCCACTTGAACACGTTGGTGGTGCCGCCGGAGCGGCCTTCCAGGCGCCCTCGGTAGTCGCCCTTGTCTACTGCCGCACCAGGCTGGTCGCTGGCGTACTCGGTGTCGTAATAGTCGTAACGGTAGCGGCGGCGATTGTCGAAACCGGTGTATTCCAGGTGGTTGCGGTCGTTGAGGTACCAGTCGAGTTTCAGCAGCCAGTAGGGATCGCGCGCGCGGTAGTCCTGTGCAGACGCCGCCAGCGACGTGGGCGGCACGGGGGTGTCCGGATCGCGCGCGCTGCGCGGGTTGCTCGACGAACGTCCGCCGAAGGCGGTTTTGTCCGATCGGGTCAGGCTGCCMAGCGCGAACACGAACAGCTTGTCCTCGATCAACGGGCCGCCGGCCCAGGCGCTGAACACATCGCTGGACTGGCGGTTGTTGTCGTACGAACGCAGGATGCTGCCATCGGTGCGAAGCGTATCGGGCGCATTTTCGCGCAGGGCGTCCGGTGCCGTGGTCCAGCTGACCCCGCCTTTCCAGGTGTTGGTGCCGCGCTTGACGTTGACGCTGGTGACCCCGCCAGTGGAAAACCCGTAACGCGCGCCATAGCCGCCGGTCTGCACATCCAGTTGGTCGATGGCCTGGAAGGGCACTTCGGCGAAGGACAGGCTGTCGAACAGGTTGGTGACGTTGAAGCCGTTGATGTAGTAACTGTTCTCGGCCGCCGATGCACCGCCGAACGAGGCCGGCCCGAAGAAGCTGCTGCTGGCTACCGTACCCGGGGTGAGCAGCGAGATGCTGGTGACATCGCGCGCAACCGGCAGCGTGTTGAGCTGTTCGGCGGTAAAGGTGGTGCGGGTCTCCACACTGCCGAGGTCGATCGGTGCCACGCTGCTGGCACGCACGTTCACCGCTTCCAGCGTGGCGGCCTTGGCGAAATCGGCCTGGGTGGTCTGCCCGGCGACCACGGTTACCTGGCGTTGATCGGTGGTGCCGTCGGTGCGGGTGATGCGGACGTCATACTGTCCGGTCGGCAAGGCCGGCAGGCGGAACCTGCCGTCGGCGCTGATGCGGGCGTCACGGGAGGTGCCGGCCTCCAGGCTGCGGATCTGGACGCTGCCGCCGGCGGCATCGGGGACATGCCCGAGGATGTCCCCGACCGTGCTCTGGGCCAACGCGGGCAGCGGCGTCAACATCGCCATCAGCAGGAGGGACAGGGTGGTCTTGCGCGGTTGGATCCTGCACGTACGGAACGGGTGATGCATGTCTTCCCCTCCAGTGCGTCCGGCCGGGGTGGCCGGGTCGAGTGGGGCGGACGCTAGTCCTCGGGCGCGGACGAAAAAACGCGTGGCGTCGCCAGGACGTTGCTTAACGTGACGCGGCGCAGAAATAACGCCGTCCCACGCATCGAGACGTGACCGGGTTCGCTCATAAACCTTCTGCATCATTGCGAAGGGTGAAAAACAGGATCGTGCCGTTAGCGACAATCCGCGCGTCGTCGCGGACGAAAAAACGCCGCCCGGAGGCGGCGTTGTCAGGTAGGGAGGCCGTGTTCGGCTACGCCGTCGGTCAGCCTGCGGTGACCGTCTCCAGGATCCGCTTGCCGGTGGCCTGCAGTTCGTCTTCGGCCTGCGCGTTGTGCTGTTTGGCGTACTTGGCGTTGGGACACTGCGCCAGCATGTAGTTGGCGTCGAAGTCGAGCTTGGCGACCAGGAAATCGACGAAGGCGCGCACCTTCGGCGAGACCAGCCGGCCGCCGGCGAACACCGCGTTGAAGTCCACCTCCGGTCCGGTCCAGCCGGCCAGCACGCGCCGCACCATGCCCGATTCGACGAAGGGTTTTGCCATCACATCACCGGTCAGCAGCAGGCCTTCGCCGCACACCAGCGCGCCGTTCAACGCCGAGGGGTCATTGGCGACCAGCAGCGGATTGACCGGGAAATCGCGCAGGTCACCACCGTTTTCGCCCAGCTGCCAGAAGAACCGGTTGTTGTTGAGGTTGCGTGCCTTGCGCATCGCCAGGATGCGATGGAACTGCAGCTCGTCCGGATGCAGCGGCTCGCCATAGCGTTCGATGTAGGCCGGGCTGGCGAACACCTGCGTGCGCAGGCTGCCAAGCTTGCGCGCCACCAGGTTGGAGTCGGGCAGGGTGCCCACGCGCAAGGCAAGGTCGGCTTCGCCGGCGATCAGGTCCAGCTTCTCGTTGCCCAGGTGCATGTCCAGCTGGATTTCCGGATATTGCGCATGGAATTCGCCCAGCAGCGGTGCGATCCAGGTGATGCCGATCGAGTAGGGCACGGTGAAACGCAGCCAGCCACGTGGGCCGGACTGCAGCTGGTTGACCGCGCCTTCGGCTTCTTCCAGCTCGCGTGCGATGCGCTGGCAATGCTCGTGGTAGACCGACCCGGCCTCGGTCAGGCCCAGCCGGCGGGTGGTCCGGTGCAGCAGGCGCGCGCCAAGCCGCGTTTCCAGTTCCTGCACCTTGCGGCTGACGGTGGTCTTGGGCAGGCCAAGTGCAGTGGCCGCGGCGATGAAACTGCCTTGCTCGACCACTTTGACGAAGATCAGCGTGTCGTTGAGATCGTGTGCCATGACGGGGTCCGAAGTCGGGGAGGGGTAGGTTGCCCGATAGATTGTGCCGGGAACGGGATGATTATTCCCCTTAATCCGGACTAATCAAGTAGCAATTTGAGGACTAATCTGGCGCCATTCCCGAAACGAAGGACGTCAACCATGTGGTTGCGGAACATTCTTGGCCGCGTGCTCAGCGGCCGCAAGGCCCCGCTGGAACTGGCGATGACCGTAGAGAGGCGCCCCTCCGGCTTCTCCCACAAGGCTTTCCGTGAGTTCACCCCACCGGCCAACCTGCAGCGCGGCGGCAGTCTGCAGCTCGGCGCCCGCCATGGCGACCGACTGGGCCGGATTGGGATTATCCCGGCGGCGGGAGTGAAAGTCCCATGAGTGGGACGCTGGCCCCCGAGGTCCTGGTCTTGGGCGGCACCGGGAGTGTCGGCCAGGGCATCGTGGCTGCGCTGCTGGAGGCCGGCAGCCCGGTTCTGGTAGTCAGCCGCGACCCCGCTCGGCTGGCCGCCCTGCAGGAACAGTTCGCCGACGAGCCCGGGCTGGAAACCCTGCTCGGCTCCCTCGGCGACGACGGCTCGGCCCGCACCGTGGCCGAGCGCATCGGCACGCGGCGCCGCAGGCTGGCGGCCGTGGTCGATGCGATGGGCGGCCCGTACAACCGCGGCCGGGTGACCGACCGCAGCGGCGATGCCCTGTTGCAGGCGTTGCAGGCCGACGTGATGCCGCACGTCCACGCTGGCCGCCACCTGCTGCCGCTGCTGCGCGGTGGCGCACACACCCTGCGTTACGTGCTGGTCGGCGGCCCGGCCGGCTTCAAGCCGTGGGCCGGGCATGGCGAGTCGTCCATCACCATGTCCACCACGCGCATGTACGCGCAGGTGCTGCACCAGGAAGCGCAGGCGCTGGGCGTACGCGCGCAGATGCTGGAAGTGTGCAGCCCGGTGTGCACGCCCACCAACGCGGCCAACGCCTGCATCGAATGGCCCAGCGCCCTGCTGGTCGGGCGCCGGCTGGTGTCGTTGCTGGACAACTGTACGGATAACCGCGCCATCGTCCGCTGCGACGCCCGCGATGCCGAACTGCCGCGGGGCCTGCTGCACCTGGATTGGCCTCCCCCACCGCTGCGCAACGTCGCCGGTACCGCTTGACCTCTACCAAGGTTCAGGTCCCAGGCTACGCCACCCACGTCGCCCCGCGCTCAGATTTCCTATCACCACCCCCCTCCGTACGGATGCATGTCATGACCTCCCAGATTTCCACCCCCTCCCGTATCACCCGACGGCTGGCCATGGCCGGCGTGTCGATCCTCGCCGCGGCCGTGCTGGCCGCCTGCAGTGGCGGCCACGCCGAAGAAGCGGGCATGCCGCCGCCGCCCTCGGTCAGTGCCGCGCCGGTGCTGATCAAGCCGGTCAGTCAGTGGGATGACTTCAGCGGCCGCGTCGAAGCGGTGCAGAGCGTGGAGCTGCGTCCGCGCGTGTCCGGCTATATCGACAAGGTCAATTACGTCGAGGGCGAGGAAGTGAAGAAGGGCGATGTGCTGTTCACCATCGACGCCCGCAGCTACCAGGCCGAGTACGACCGCGCCCGCGCCGAACTTGCCCGCGCCCGCACCCAGTCCACGCTGGCCCGCAGCGAGTCCGAGCGCGCCAAGAAGCTGTCCGACCAGCAGGCCATCTCCACCGAAACCTGGGAACAGCGCCGCGCCGCGGCCGACCAGGCCGGGGCCAGCGTGCAGGCCGCGCAGGCCGCGCTGGATGCGGCGGCCCTGAACCTGGAATTCACCAGGGTGCGTGCCCCGATCAACGGCCGCGCCGGTCGCGCGATGGTCACCGCCGGCAACCTGGTCACCGCCGGCGACAGCGCCAGCGTGCTGACCACGCTGGTCTCGCTGGACAAGGTGTTCGTGTACTTCGATGCCGACGAAGGCACCTTCCTGCGCTACGCGCAGATGGCCCGCAAGGGCGAGCGCCCGAGCGAGCGCGACAGCGACCTGCCGGTCAAGGTCGGCCTGTCCGGCGAAGAGGGCTACCCGCACGAAGGCAAGGTCGACTTCCTGGACAACCAGGTCACCCGCAGCACCGGCACCATCCGTGTCCGCGCGCTGCTGGACAACGCCGACCGCACCTTCACCCCGGGCCTGTTCGCCCGCGTACAGCTGCTCGGCAGCGGCCAGTTCCAGGCCATGCTGATCGACGAGAAGGCCGTGCTCACCGACCAGGACCGCAAGTACGTGTACGTGGTCGACAAGGAAGGCAAGGCGCAGCGCCAGGACATCACCCTGGGCCGCAACGCCGACGGGCTGCGCATCGTGCAGCAGGGCCTGAAGGCCGGCGACCGGGTGATCATCGACGGCGTGCAGAAGGTCTTCATGCCCGGCATGCCGGTGCAGGCCAAGGTCGTTGCCATGCAGCCGGTTGCCGCGCCGGCTGCGCCTGCGACGGCACCCGTTGCATTGAATTAAAGGCAGCCGACTGACAGTCGGCTCTACCGTCATGTAGCAGCCGACCCCACCGTCGGCTCTACCGTGTCTGCCATCGCCCCGTGCAGGGGAGCCCGCCACCGCTGTCGCCCGCGACAGCGGCCGGAGTCGTGCAC
>NZ_JBFULC010000053.1:0-29721 GCF_056400525.1 Stenotrophomonas sp. P5_A9 | reverse complement strand
GGCGCGCTGCGCGCCGCCGGCCGGGGCGCCGTCGGGGCGGCGGCCGGCGGCGGTGCATCGGCAGAACAGGCCGCCAGCACGAGCAGGACAGCGAGCAGCGGCGGGAGGGAAGCGGAGGTGCGCAACATCGGGTTCCTTGCAGCCAGGCACGAGCATCGCCGAACCGGGACGGGAGGGGCAAGCCAGCGCACGGTCACAGCGACCGTACGACGACCGGATCATGATACCGGCGCGCGCGCCGACCACGGCGCGTTATCCTCATCCCCTGAGCACCCCCTGCAGTTGACGGAACCCACGTGGCTTATTGGATCAAAACCCCGGCGGAGCTGGACGAGCGCTACCGCCAGCGCCCCACCCGGATCGGGCTGGACACCGAATTCATCCGCGAACGCACCTACTGGCCGCAACTGGCCCTGGTGCAGATGGCGGTCGGCGATGAAATCCTGCTGATCGACCCGCTGATCCCCGGCATGAACGAGGCGCTGGCCCCGTGGCTGGCCGACACCTCCATCCTGAAGATCATGCACAGCGCCAGCGAAGACCTGGTGACCTTCAAGGTCGCCTGCGGCGTGCTGCCGCGTCCGCTGTTCGACACCCAGATCGGCGCGTCGCTGGCCGGCATCGGCGGCGGCATGGGCTACCAGAAGCTGGTCAATGCGATCACCGGGGTCACCCTGGCCAAGGGCGAGACGCGCTCGGACTGGATGCGCCGCCCCCTGTCCGAATCGCAGCTGGAGTACGCCGCCGACGACGTCGAGTATCTGTTTGCCATGCACGATGCGATCGACGCCAAACTCGGCGAGCTCGATCGCCGACAGTGGCTGCAGGACGACGCCGGACGCCTGCTCGGCAGCGTCGAGAACGACGAAGACCGCTGGCCGCACGTGGCGATGCGCTCGGCCCAGTTCATGGACGACGCCGCGCAGATCCGCCTGCTGCGCCTGCTGCGCTGGCGCGATGTGCAGGCCCGCAGCAGCGACAAGCCGCGCAGCTGGATCCTGGACAACGAACTGGCGGCCGTGCTCGCGCGCACGCCGCCCGCCGACGTGCCGGCACTGGAAAAGCTCATGGAGAGCTTCCCCAAGGCACCGCGCAAGCTGGCCAACCAGGTCTGGCAGGCACTGACCACGCCGCTGGACGACGAAGCCGACGCACCGCTGGCGCTGCCGGCCAACGACAACAACAAGCAGGCGCTGAAGCGGCTGCAGGATGCGGTCAGCGCGCGCACCGCCGAACTGGGCCTGCCCGACGGCGTGCTGGCCTCGCGCAAGCACCTGGAAAGCTATCTGGAAAGTGGCCAGTGGCCGCCCGCGTTGGCCGGTTGGCGGCGTGAACAACTGGAGCCGGTCCTGGCCCCGCTGCTGCCGGCCGCGTAAGCCGCCGGATACCGCAACGACAGGTGGGGAGACGACAGTGCACCGGCGGCAGTATGCGCCGGTGCTGCGGTGTCTGTCCGAGCGTCCATCGTCATCTACGCGGGCCACCGCAAGCCCGCCAACCCTTCCGTGCGATGCGCTTCATGACCCTGCCCTTGCTGCGATTGCTGCCGTCGTTGCTGCTGCCGTTGCTCGCCCTGTCCCCGTTCACTGCGGCGGCCATGCCGCAAGCGGCCATCGACACCGCGCCCGCCAGCAGCTGCACACCCGACCCTTACAGCTGCCCGGACTGGATGCCGTCCCAGGCACAGATCCGCAGCGCCGTCGCCGATTACTTCTGCGCGCTTGCCGACCGCGGCCTCATCGCCCCGAAACTGCCCGGCCCGGTGGTCGCAGAATCCTCGCAGGTCACGTGTGCCGCGTTGGGGCGCGAGCCAGGGTCGAACTTCGTCTGTGGTGGCGAGATCCGCTTTATGAACCCCGAAGGCAGGAGCGACGCCGAGGCGTTCAGCCCTACCCTGCACCACGATGAAGCAGGGCGTATCGCCTTTTACGAGGGCGACGGTGATGGCGGCAATGAAATCTGGCACGCACCGGCGCCGAGGGAGCGTTCGCGGTATTGCGCAGGTAGGCCGACGCTGCGCTGATCGGGCGTGATAGCGTTGCGGCATCTGTGGAACGCACGGCGCACCGTGCCGATTGCCACGGCAACGTGAACCGCTCTCAAGGATGAATCTCCCAATGCCAGTGCATACCAAGACGCTGCTGATGTGCGCCCTGCTGACCAGCATCTCGATCGACATTGCAGTCGCCGAGCAGCCCGACCCCAACATCGAACACGTGAATGGAATACTGGACGTCATCGATGGCGCCACCCGCGATGGCATGGTGGTGGTGCTGACGCCCGTCCCCTATCCGCAGAGTTATGATGAGATGTGGGGGACCTCCCTGGTTCCAGGCTTTCTTCTAGCCGACAGCTTCCACAAGCTGCCGCCGTTGTCTGCCCGTACGTTTTGGCAGAACGAGCAGTCTCCGAGCCAGCACTACATGCCCGGATTCTCCGCCAATACGCTGGAAAGGAAGCCGATGGTCTACCTGTGGACCGGGTTCGAAGTGCATGTCATTGCGCCGGGCACCTATCGCCTGACCAGCGCCGAGAGCTATCGCATCGATGCCACGCTGGCCAACCTGCCCAAACCGGAAAATTCCGACAGCGAAACCGATGGCGTGCAGGGACGCGTGCGTTTGGAGCAGGTGACCTACCGCCAGTCCTATCGCGAAAAGATCTGGTCGCCGCCAGGCTCGATCGATGAAGCGCATTCGCGCCAGGTCTGCACGTCCGTGCACGTGGCCTCGGGAAACTGCATGTCATACAGGACCGAAACGTATGATGTTCCCCGCCACGTTGAGGGCGCCTGGCTGGAGAAGACCCGGGAGCGCGATGTGCCTGCGGTTCGCGTGCGGGCCGGCATACCGAGTGCAGCCGCGCCGCTCGCATTTACCGTGAAGCCCGGCCAGATCGTGCTCGCCGCCCGCGCCATCGTGGCCAATGCCGATGTGGACTACCACGGCCCCGATCGTTGCGAGGACATCAATGCGACGACCCGCGACTGCCTGCTTCGCCGATTCACCGTCCACCTGTCACCTGCGCCCATGAAAGCCGCGCGGGTCCTTGTTGGCATCAACTCAACCCCCCTCACGCCCGCACAGAAGGCGCTGCTCGCCCGCCTAGAACCGATGCAGGTGCAGGTAGTGGGCCGTGCTGGCACGCCCGATCCGCTGCTGGGTACGCCGGTGTCGCTGCGCAAGCCGGTGGACGGATCAGCAGGCGCGAAGTAGGCACGAGGCGACGCTGTCGCCTCTCGCAACACGTGTACGCGGGCATGACTGCAGACACATACGTGCGCGCAGCGGAAGTGCAAGAGTGAGTCGCAATCAACGCAGCACGCTTGTACCCAGGCGCTGCGGACACTGCACCCTGCGGGATCGTTGCCATTGGCACAGGTCCTGCCCACGCTGCTGCGCAAGGACTCCCATGCACACGATCACACACCGACGGACCGCAGCCTGCCCCCACCCCAGCGCGCGTGGTCTGCGCCGCTGGCTGGGCATCTCCCTCCTGCTTGTCGCGGCCAGCGCCAGTGCCGCGGACGATCTGACCTCAACGATCACACAGGCCATGCAGGGCACGTCGACCCCGGCCATGGGCGTGCTGGTGATCCGCGACGGCAAGGTCGCCGACCAGGCGGTCAGCGGGGTGCGCCGCAGCGATGGGAAGATAGCCGCCAGCGTCGAGGACCCGTGGATGATCGGTTCCACGGGCAAGCCGATCTCCGTAGCGATGATCGCGCGTCTGGTCGAACAGGGCGTGCTGACGTGGGATGCACCGCTGTCCACGCTGTTGCCCGACCTGGCCAAGCAGATGCATCCGGCTTACCGACAGGTCACGCTGGTGCAGTTGTTGTCGCATCGCGCCGGGCTGCCGGAGAACCTCACCGACGCCGCGGCGCTGGATGCCTTCTTCGTGGACCCCCGGCCCCTGCCCGTGCAGCGCGAGGCCTACATCAAGGCCGCGCTGGCCGAAACACCCGTGCATGCACCGGGCACCGCGTTCGCCTACAGCAACAGCGGCTTCCTGATCGCGGCGGTGATCGCCGAGCGCGCCACCGGCAAGGATGTGGAATCGCTGATCCAGCGCGAGGTGTTCCAGCCGCTGGGCATGACCGGTGCCGGATTCGGCCCCACTTCTGCCGGGCAGCCGTTGGGCCATCGCGGCGGCAAGCCGGTGACCGCCGCCCCGCAGAAGGCCGATGACGGCGTGCCGCCGATCTACACCGCAGCGGGCAACCTGCATATGCGCCTGCAGGACCTGGCGCTGTTTGCCATCGATCAGCTGGCCGGTAGCCAAGGCAAGGGCAAACTGCTGACCCCGGCCTCGTACGCGCTGATGCAGACCGCGCAGACCGGCAGCCCATCCGGGCTGGACTGGGGCGTGCAGCCGTCCATCGCCGGTCGCCAGGGCCCCGTGCTGGTGCACGGCGGCTCCGATGGCAACTGGCTGGCCTGGGTGGTGCTGTTCCCCGCACAGAACAATGGCGTGATCGCCATTGCCAACGCCGCCGAAGACATGGGCGCGGACAAGGCCACGATGGGCGTGCTCGGCGGTTTGTTCGCCGGGTTGGCCCCGGCGATGCCGCCAGCAACCCCGTAGCCGAAACAACAACGCCCTGCACAGGCAGGGCGTTGTTATCGCAGAGCATCCGGCATCGGCACCACGCTTGCGCGGTGCCGATGCCCTCGCCACTTACCAGTTCATGTTGAGCGAAACACCCACGGTGCGCGGTTCGTTGTACACCGCGGCCATGTAGTTTTCGATCACACCCTTGAGGTTCTTCTCGTTGGTGATGTTGCGCGCGAACAGCGCCACTTCCCACGCACCGTAGTTGCCGGAGTAACCCAGCTTCAGGCCGCCTTCGAAGCTGCCCTTGGAGTTGAACTCGGCCGAGTCGTACAGCACGAAGCTGGTGTAGCCCTGCTTGTTCCAGTCGGTGGAGACGAAGAACACATCGCTGTCGTTGACCGGCACGTCGTAGCGCGCGGCGAGGTTGATGTTGTACTTCGGCGCATTCGGCAGCGGGTTGCCGTTGATCTGGGCGAAGGTGTTGGCACCAACCTTGATGGTCGGGTCGTTCACCGTGCACACCACCGCGCCGTTCAGCGCGCAGACCTGGGCATAGACGCGGTCGTCCTGGATTTCGCTGTGCAGCAGGCTGACACCGGCGCTCAGGCTCAGGTTCGGAACCGGGCGCAGCTCCATGTCCGCTTCCAGGCCGTAGGCCTTGGCCTTGTCGGCGTTGAA
The DNA here is from genome assembly GCF_056400525.1 of Stenotrophomonas sp. P5_A9. Lineage (NCBI taxonomy): Bacteria > Pseudomonadati > Pseudomonadota > Gammaproteobacteria > Lysobacterales > Lysobacteraceae > Stenotrophomonas > Stenotrophomonas sp. P5_A9. The sequence goes on along the minus strand of NZ_JBFULC010000053.1, from coordinate 24,486 downwards.
CAGCACGCCGTTGCCGTCCGAGTCGTTGCCGTTGAGCTGGATATCGTTGACCACGTAGGTGAACGCAGCGGCATTCACGCGCAGGCGGTTGTCCCACAGGCTGCTCTTGATGCCCGCTTCCCAGGACAGGATGGTTTCCGAATCGGCGGTGGTGAAGTCGGCGTTGAATACGGCCGAACGGCCCTGGATGGTGGGGCCACGGAAGCCACGGGCCACGCGCGCATACACGCTGAACTGCGGGTTGAACGCGTACATCGCGCTCACGTCCCAGCTCGGGGTGGTGTCGGCCATTTCCACGTCGGTGCGACCCTTGTAGGTCACCACGCCGGCGGCGGTGTCGGCGGTCTTGAGCAGACGGGTGTGCTTCTCATCGCGGGTCTGGCGCAGGCCGGCGGTCAGGGTGAACTTGTCGGTGACGTCATAGCTGACCTGGCCGAAGCCAGCCCAGGAGGTGTTGACGTTGCGCAGGCGCACCCAGTTGTTCGGGTTGCGCGCGTTGCCCTGCAGGAACCAGGCGCGCTGGTAGAAATCGGTGGTGTCGCGGCCATCGAAGTAGAACGCGCCGACCTGCCACTTCAGGCGGTTGTCATCGCCATTGGCCAGGCGGATTTCCTGGGTCCACTGGTCCAGGTCGCGGATCTGGCCCATCGACTGGCCGTAGCCGTTGGCCACGCCATTGACCGGGAAGTTGGCCGCCGCGCCGCCATCGGTATCACCGCGGCTGTAGCCGGAGGTGGTTTCGTAGGCGGTGATCGAGGTCAGCGAGACATTGCCGAAATCGTAGACTGCCTTCACCGAGCCGCCGTAGGTCTTGTAGGACTGCGGGTTGTTGTCGGCTTCGTCGTAGGCCACGCGATCGCGCGCCACGTCGGTCTTGTTGGAGCCCTTGGTGACCGCACCCCGCAGGAACAGGGTCGAGGTGCCGTCGTAGTCACGCGCATGGGCCGAGGCCAGCAGCGAGAAGTTCTCGCTCGGCTGCAGCAGCAGCTGTGCGCGCACGTTGCGGTCGTCGAAGCCGCCCATGGCGTTGTTCTTCGGCGACACCGTGCCATCGGCGCTGGGGCCGGTGTAGGTGTTGTCCACGTAGTCATCGCGGTGCTGGTACAGCGCCGACACGCGGAACGAGGCGATGTCATTGATCGCACCGCCCACGCCGCCGTCGATGGCCACGCTACCGTAACTGCCATAGCTGGCCTGCACGCGGCCGCTGGCGTCCTGGCTCGGCTTGATGGTGTCGAACTTGACGATGCCGGCGGTGGTGTTGCGGCCGAACAGGGTGCCCTGCGGACCGCGCAGCACTTCGATCTGGTCCACGTCGTAGACCGGGTTGGACTTCAGCACCACGTGCTCGAGCACCACGTCGTCCTGGATGATCGAGACCGGCTGCGAGGCACCCAGGTAGAAGTCGATGTTGCCCAGGCCACGGATGTAGAAGCGCGGGAAGATGCGCCCGGTGGTGGTCTCGGCGTAGAAGCTGGGCACCTTGCCCGACAGTGCCAGCAGGGTGTCATCGCCGCCGGCGGTGTAGTCGCGGATCTTCTCGCCCTGGACCACGCCGACCGAGACCGGCACTTCCTGGAGGTTGCGCTCGCGGTGGTCGGCATTGACGGTGATGGCGTCCAGCGAGGTCGGCGTAGCGTCCTGGGCCAGTGCGGTGCCGGCCAGGCCGAACAGCGAGGCGGTGGCGCAGGCCAGCGCCAGGGCGTGGCGGCGCGGCAGTGCGACGGCGGAACGGGACGGCATCGACACGGGGGTGTTGCGGTAGGCAGGCATGCAGGGTCTCGGGGAGTGCTGAACGGGTGGCGTGCGGCGCACGCGGATGAACACCGCTGTTTTACGCAGCGATGCGGCACGTTATTGCGTGGATGTTGCAGGCTGGTTGCAGGGCGATGCGGGGGACGGCCGTCCATCCCCTCCCCTGGTCTGCTGGCTGAGCCGCCGGGATTCTGGCGCGGATTATGCCCGCTCGGTGCGGCGGCCGGAAGGCTTGACGCTGTGCCGGATCTGGCTGGCGGCGCGCGTGGGGCCGGCCACGCGCGCGCTGCAGGGGCTCAGGCCGCCACGGCCGCGCGCCTGGCCACGCGCATTTCGGCCAGTCGGAAACGGCCCACCGTGTGCTGCAGATCGGCCGATTGCGCGTTCAGTGCGCGGGCCGACGCCGACGCCTCTTCCACCAGTGCGGCATTCTGCTGGGTCACCCCGTCCATCTGCACGATGCTCTGGTTGACCTGCTCGATGCCGGCCGCCTGCTCCTGGCTGGCGCTGGCGATCTCTTCGATCAAGCCCCCCAGTTCGCCCACCGAGCTCACCACCCGGGCCAGGGTCTGCCCGGCCTGGTCGGCCAGCTGGCTGCCCTGCGCCACCTGGCTGCTGGAGGCATCGATCAGCGTCTTGATCTCGCGGGCCGCCTGCGCCGAGCGCTGTGCCAGCGCCCGCACCTCCGAGGCGACCACGGCAAAGCCACGCCCTTCCTCGCCTGCGCGGGCCGCTTCCACCGCCGCATTGAGCGCCAGGATGTTGGTCTGGAACGCGATGCCGTCGATGACGGTGGTGATATCGGCGATGCGGTGCGAGGACGCCTCGATGCCGGCCATGGTCTGCACCACCTGCGCCACCGCCGCCCCGCCCTGCGCCGCCACCTCGGCGGCGTCGGCGGCAAGCCGGTCGGCACGCCGGGCATGGTCGGCGTTCTGCTTCACTGCTGCGGTCAGTTCTTCCAGCGAGGCGGCCGATTCTTCCAGGCTGGCGGCCTGCTGTTCGGTACGACGCGACAGATCCTCGTTGCCCGCCGCGATCTCCGCCGATGCGCTGGAGACCGCCACCGCCGCCTGCTGGATGTCGCCGACGATCGCGGTCAACTGCGCCACGCTGGCATTGGCATCATCGCGCATGGTGGCGAACACGCCCTGGAACTGGCCCTCGATGCGCCCGCGCAGGTCACCCGCCGCCAGCGCGCGCAGCAGCCCGGACAGCGCGGTCAGGTTGCGGTCGGCGGTTACCATCAGGGTATTGAGGCCTTCGACCATGTCGCGGAAGTCGTATTCGAAGGCATCGGCATCGCCGCGCTCGCTGAAGTCACCGGCGGCGGCGGCCGCGACCAGCCGCTTGATCTCGCCATTGATCGCCAGCAGGCGGCCACGCACACCGTTGACCGCCTCGGTGATGAGCGCCTTCTCGCCCGGCAGGTCTTCCATCGATGCGGACAGGTCGCCATCGGCGTAGGCCCGCACCAGTTCGACCATGCGCATCTTGGTCTGGATGTGCGCGTCCACCAGGTCGTTGGTGCCGGTCACCATCGTGCCGAATTCCCCCTCGAACCGGCTGGCATCGATGCGATGGCTGATCGCGCCATCGGTATGCCGGCGACTCATCTCGTTCTGCGCGTGGATGATCTCGCGCAGCTTGCCCTGCATCTGCTGCAGCGCGCCCATCAACTGCCCCACTTCATCCTGCCGTTGGACCACGATCTGCCGGTCCAGCCGTCCGGCAGCCACGTCGCGGGCCACCTGCCCGGCCTGCGCCAAGGGCACGCTGACCATGCGCCTGACCACCACCAGCAGCGCCACGATCACCGCCAGCAGGCCCAAGCCGGCCACCACGACGATATGCAGCATCAGCGAATGCAGAACGCTCTGCAGCACCGAGACCGGCTCCAGGCCGAGCACCGCCCATTTCCAGGGCGCGTAGGCCTGGGCCGAAACGAAATAGGCCTGGGATGCCGCGTCGCCGCTGCGGCGCAGGTGCACGATCGCCTGCTCGCTTTTGCCGGCCAGCAGTGCCTCCAGCGCCGGCCGATCGGCGGCGTCCACCTGACTGGCCAGCGTCTTGCCCTCATCGGCCGGCGCAGCGATCAGCGTGCCGAACTGCTCACCTGGACGCGTATCCAGCGCCAGGAAATGCCCCTGCTTGCCCAGCTGCGACGTGCGCAGGCGTTCCTTCAGCGCGGCCAGGCCATCGGAGTAGTTCTGCCCGACAAACACGATGCCGATCACCTTGGCGGTCGCGTCGGTGATCGGCAGGTAGTGGGTCATGTAGTCCACCCCGAACAGCCGCGCCGGGCCGGTGTAGCGACCGCCTTCCAGCAGGTTTCGGTACGCCGGATGTGCATGGTCCAGCACGGTGCCGAGCGCGCGGGCGCCCTCGGCGTTGCGCAGCGAGGTGGAGACGCGCACGAAGTCCTCCCCTTGGCGCACGAAGATCGTGGCCACCCCGCCGGTCGCCGCGGCGAAGCGGTCCACGGCCGCCTCCTGCAGGTTGATCACCTGGCCGCCCAGGCGCAGCGTCGGCACCTGGCGTGCGCCGACGGTAACCGGCGTGGCCGCATCCAGGATGCGCTCGCCGTCGGGCAGCAGCGCGCGGAACGTGCCGGCCATGCGCTCGGTGCTGTCGCTGAGGCTGCGGTCATAGAGCGCGACCGAATCGCGCATGAGCGCGGTGGACGATTGCAGGCCGGCCTGCACACGCTGCTGGTAACTGGCTGCCGACTGGCGGTAGATCAGCACCGCCAACAAGACAAAGGCGACGGCAGTGATCAGGCCCATCAGCAGCGCCAGGCGGGCGCCGAGGGAGGATGAGAAAACGGTGGCGGCACGGGTCGTCATCGTTGGTACTCGAAGGAAAAAGTGTGGGATGTTCGTCACACTTCTTATCGGCACCCTTTCTGGTCCTCTTTATGCAGGAGCACCTAGTCCTTTCCTACTAGATCGATTTCTCAAGTCGTTGTTTTTAAATGGATAACGGCGCAAATGGTCTTCACAAAACCCGATCGGCGTTCAGAAAGACGGCCGACGGCCGAGGACGGAGCAGCGCGGTCGCACTGAAGGCCGGCAATATCGTGCGTATGCGCAGGTACACCGTGCACCCCTTGGCAGCGCCCCATTCACGGCGCTAGACTAGGTCCAACGCGAGGCAAGGCCTGCGGGGTTTGTGTGACATCCGTGGGGCCATAGCTCAGCTGGGAGAGCGCGTCGTTCGCATCGACGAGGTCAGGAGTTCGATCCTCCTTGGCTCCACCAAATATTCGCCCGACCGGGCACAGGAAAGGCCGGAATACCTGCAAAAACAGGGCTTCCGGCCTTTTTCATTAGGCCGGCGGGTACGACCCGGTACATTGCGGCTGGTGAGAATGCTCGGCTCCTGGCCTGTACCGCAAGCCGAGCCCAAGGCAACCCACGGACCTTGCCCATCCAGCCGCTAGAATGGTCGGCTCATATCGGGGGAGCGTCATGGAGCGGTGGTATCTGACAACACTGTTGGCCCTGATCCTCCACCAGATAGACGCCGCCTTCTGGCAGGAATGGGATATGTTTCACGTACCCGGCGGAATCCAGGGGTTTCTGGTGTTCAACCTGCTCGCCGTTGGTTTTCTGCTGCATGGCTACCGCCAGGTCCTGCTGGTCCGTCCCAGTGCCCGCATCTACGCCGCCGTGTGCGGCGGAACAGGGGTTGCCACCGCTGCGATCCACGCGGGGTTCGCAGCAATTGGGCGCGATGAGTTCCATCTGCCGCTCTCTGTACTTGTTCTTCTGGTCTGCCTCGTCGCCGGCACCGGCGTTCTTGTGCACTCCCGGCAGCACCGCTCCTCCAGGTCGCCAATCAACACGTAGCGGAGACCTGCAGCTAAACCGCACGGCGAACACACGGCGCAACTGCGCTCGTCTGCGCAACGCGGTGCCCCGGTTGGCGAGCCGATCAGGCGTCAGTGATTGAGCCGGAACACGACCCGATTGCGAAACAGGCCGTTGAGGCATGCGCCGCCAACGGAAAGCAGGAGGAAGAAGCTGAACCACCCCAGCCATCCTGCGAGAACGGCTCCCACCCAGACGCCGAACGCCAGCGACAGCAGGAAAAGCACCACCAGCGCCCACGGTGGAATCCCGTACTCGATCCGGGCGGCGCAACCGCGACACACCACAGCACCTCGCGGAACTCCACCGAAGCACATCGGGCATTTCATCAGATCGTCCATGTTCGGTTCGACCGCCGACGTCACGGCGGTCGACGGCTACGGCATCCTCAGTCCGGGTTGTTGTCCTTGCGCACCGGCCGCCGCGTTTCCGCATCATGAATCGCCTGGTCGGTCTGGCCGGGTCGCTGCTTGGCCGCTTCATCCTGCTTGCGGTCCTGCTGGCTTTCCTTGACGCCTTCCTGCTGGGTCTTCTGCTTCTCGTCGCTGGTCATGATCGGTACTCATCGGGGGATGCCGCCACGCTAACGTGGCGATCGTGAGCTACGGGTCAGGACCGCGTTGGCGCTGCGTGCGCACTCAATCCAGCTTCACCACCAGCTTGCCGAAGTTGCGTCCCTTGAGCAGCCCGAAGAACGCATCCGGCGCGTTGGCCAACCCTTCGACGACGTCTTCGCGGTACTGCACCTGGCCATCCTGCAGCCACTGGCTCATGTCGACCAGGAACTGCGGGAACAGCGCGTTGAAGTCGGACTGGATGAAGCCACGCACGGTCAGCCGCTGGCGCAGCACCTGACTCATGAAGCCCGGCAGCCGATCCGGCCCCGGCAACACCGCGCCGCGCGCGTTGTAGGTGGCAATGGTGCCGCACACCGGAATACGCGCGAAGTCGTTGAGCAGTGGCGCGACCGCGTCGAAGACATGCCCTCCCACGTTCTCGAAGTACACATCGATGCCGTCGGGCACCGCGGCCTGCAGCTGCGCGGCGAAGTTCTCGGCGCGATGGTCCAGCGCCACATCGAAACCCAGCGTTTCCAGATACTGTCGCTTCTGCTCGCCACCGGCGATGCCCACCGTGCGCGCGCCGCGCAGTTTTGCAATCTGCCCGACCGTCGCCCCGACCGGCCCGCTGGCCGCGGCCACCACCAGGGTTTCGCCCGGTTGCAGCCGACCGATTTCCTGCAGGCCGGCATACGCGGTGAAACCCGGCATGCCGTAGACACCGAGCGCGGTGCTGATCGGCAGGCCCGTCTCGTGCAGCCGCCGGGCGATGCTCTCGCCCTCCACCACCGCATGGGTCTGCCAGTTGCCGCCAGCGACCACGTGCTCGCCGACGGCGACCTCCGGGTGGTTGGAGGCGATCACCTCCGACACCGTGCGCCCCTCCATCACCGCATCCAGCGCCACAGGCGGTGCGTACGACGGGCCTTCCTCCATGCGGCCGCGCATGTACGGGTCCAGTGACAGGTAGCGGTTGCGCAGCAGGACCTGTCCCGGGGCCAACGCTGGAACGGCCGCCTGCTCCCAGCGGAAATTGGCCGCCACCGGTTCGCCCTGCGGGCGCGAAGCGAGAACGATGCGGGTGTTGGTGAGAGCATTCATCGGCGGACGACTCCAGACAGCGTGATCAGGAGCCCTGACAGTAAGCGCTGTGGCGGCACGGCGGCGTCGGGGTAAGACAGCGTTCCACCGGTGAGCGCGGGCACGACGTCCCGCGCGCCTTGCGCGACGGTGATCGATGTACCCGGTGATGCCACAGCATTCCATCGGCGGCACCGGATCACATCGGATCACATCGGGTTGGCCCGGACCTGCGCCGTGGCGCATCATCGCAGGATGACATCGCCCCTCCTCCACGTCCGTCAGCGCGTTCGTCGCTACTTGCTCCCGGTGCTGATGTCGGCCACCCCCCTCTTCGGCCTGGCGTGTTGGGCAGTACTGGCGACAGAGCCCGGCTGCCTCGCCGCGCAGGGGCACTGGTCAGGCGCCGGCCAGTGCTACACGCGTCTGTGCCTGCTGCAGGGCGACTGCGGGCAGCCGGCATCGCCAATTCAAGGCTGCCCGCACCTGCAGCCGGGCGACACGCGCGGCAAGGTGTATTTCCATCTTGGCAATCCACTGCCGGGTGCTGCGGCCGTGGCGGACTGGCCTGCCGACAAGGTGGGCGACGGCAGGATCCAGGCGCGTTTCGACGGTGATCGGCTGCTCAGCCTGGCCTGCCCGGTCGCGGACTAGTCCACCGGCCAAACGTCCCCGTTCAAGCGAACGGCATCACCCATCGCCACCGGTGCGCGGCAGCGCGTGCGGGCATGGCCGGACGTCATCAGGGTCAAGGCAACTCGGCGACACGCCGCGAGGGTCACCTGGATCGTCGCCACTGTAACGGGCTGACGCCCATTTCGACCCGGAACATGTAATTGAAGGCGGACGCGGACGCATACCCCAGGTCGTGCGCGATCCGTGTCGGCGAGCGCCCTTGCGCCAGCCACTCGATCGCGCGCAGCAACCGCAGGCGCGTGCGCCATGCGCGCACTGTCATGCCGGTCTCGCGCTCGAAGTGGCGCGCCAGCGTGCGCGTGGACGGACCCAGGTGCGCCGCCCACGCCGCCATGTCCCGATCATCGTCTGGATGGTCGTACAGCGCCTGGCACCAGTGCTGCAAGCGCTCGTCCTGCGGCCATGGCAGGTGCCGCGCGTGTCGCGTCTGCCGACGCAACTGGGTGGCGATCACCGCGCACAGGCTGGCGTAGTAGCCGGAATCATCCTCGGCCCGGATGCCGTCGAGTTCGATGATCAGGGCGCGCAGCAGCGCCGATACTTCAAGCACCGTGCATTCCGCAGGCATGTCCGCGGCGACGTCGATGCCAACGTACAGATTGCGGAACGCCGCAGCGCTCAACGCGCGGGTGTGATGCAGGGTTCCGCCCGGCACCCACAGGGCCTGCTGCGGCGTGATCACATACCGCGCGTTCGCCGCCGTCACCTGCAGCACGCCTTCGGTAGCGAAGGCCAGCTGGTGCCAGGCGTGCACATGCGGCGGAAAATGCTCGCCGGCCGCCATCTGCCGACTGTGCGTGACCACCGGCCAAGGCAGTGCGCGCAGCGGTGGCACCGTGAGTTCACGACCGCCGGGAGGCGCCGCAGAGGGGCGGGATTGTCGTCTGGTCGACATAGGCGGTCATTCTATCGAAAGACAGTGACACCCGGATCGCCGAGGATCAGCGGACCCCTGCCCGCCCCGGTATCCAATGACTGCCCCGCCCATCCCCACCGAACGGCATCCCTGGCAGGTCATCGCCGCCGGTATCTGCGCCTTGGTCCTCACCGTGGGACTGGCCCGGTTCGCCTACACGCCCCTGCTGCCGCTGATGCGCGTCGATGCCGGGCTTAGCGCCGCCCAGGGCGGCTGGCTGGCCACCTTCAACTACCTGGGCTATCTGCTGGGCACGCTGCTGGTGGCGCGGGTGGGCGACATGCGGCAGAAATTCCACATGTACCGGGCCGGACTGCTGCTGGCCGTCGCGGCCACCGCGCTGATGGGCGTCACCCCCCACCTCTGGCTGTGGAGCGTGCTGCGCTTCCTCGCCGGGCTGTCCAGCACCGCCGGGCTGCTGCTCGCCTCCGGGCTGGTGCTCAACTGGCTGCTGGCCCACCAGCGGCGGCCCCGGCTGGGCCTGCATTTCGCCGGGCTGGGGCTGGGCATCGCGGTGTCGGGCCTGGCCACGGCGATGATGGCCGGCCATGCCGATTCCAGCGGGCAATGGCGTTGGCTGGGCCTGCTGGGGCTGCTGTTCCTGGTACCCGCCTGGTACTGGATGCCCGCGCCGGTCGCCGCGTCCGCGCGCTCCGTCGCCGACGCGCCGCCGCCCCCCGGACCGCGCTGGCGACGCCTGCTGGTYGCCGCGTACTTCTGCGCCGGTTTCGGGTTCGTGGTCAGCGCCACCTTCATCGTGGCCATCCTCGAGCAGACCGCCGCCTTCCACGGGCATGGCAGCGCGGTGTGGGTGCTGGTGGGACTGGCGGCGGTCCCCTCCACCTTCGGCTGGGACTGGCTGGCGGCACGGCTCGGCATGATCCGCGCCCTGATGCTGGCCTTCGCCCTGCAGGCGGTTTCGTTCATGCTGCCCCTGCTGGACGATGGACTGGCTGCCGGGCTGGGCAGTGCGCTGCTGTTCGGACTGACCTTCGCCGGAATCGTGAGCCTGACCCTTACCGTGGTCGGTCGGCACTACCCGCACAACCCGGCCAAGGCGATGGCCACCCTGACCCTGAGTTACGGCGTGGCGCAGATCGTGGCACCTGCGCTCGCCGGCACCCTGGCGCGCGACAGCGGCTCCTACCAGGCATCGCTGCTGCTGGCGGCGGTGATCATGGTGATCGGCATCGTGCTGCTGTGGTGCATGCCGGACGACACGCAGTGAGTCGCGCGCGCCCGGGCACGTGCTGAACCGATGTTCATGCGCGCAACGGTGGTGCGCAGCCACGTTGGATCAAGCACTTGCCGCTGTCGGCGCGAGGCCTGGCAACAAATGTGAAATTTTTTTCGCGAAACGCTTGCCGAACGCTGCATACCTCCGTATTATTCGCGTCCTCGCCAGCGGCAACGCAGCGATGAAGTGGCCGAGTAGCTCAGTTGGTAGAGCAGGGGATTGAAAATCCCCGTGTCGGCGGTTCGATTCCGTCCTCGGCCACCATAATTCAAGGGCTCGCAGCAATGCGGGCCCTTTTTCTTTTTCCGCTTGCACGGAATTTGTACGGATTGCCCCTACGCGCCGGCTCCCCTCTCATAGCGGCGAGCGCGCCCGACACGCATACAATCGCCATACCTCGTATGCGTAGGTTGTATGACCGATGCTGCTCTATAAATTTAAGTCAGCGCAAAACGCTCGTTACGCGCTGGACATCGCGATCCATCAGCGTCTGTATTGCGCCAGATACTCCGATCTTAACGACCCCTTCGAAGGCCAGTACCGCGCTCTGATCGGCGACCCTAGCCGTGGCTTCGGATCACTCTTCAGTCACGGCTTCGGACACCAGGTCAGCAGAGTCGCTTACTTTGAATTGGCAAAGAGTCCGCTAGACGGTCCGTCGAGGGTCTGCAGCCTTTCGGCGGAGTGGCAAGACGTCCGGATGTGGGCACATTACGCTGATAGCTCTCAAGGCTTGGCCTTCGAATTTGAAATCGATCCGGCCGAGCCCGAGCTGCACCAGGTAGCCTACGTTGACGCCCTTCCGAAGCTCAACTTCGGCCTGCTAGGTCTTCCAAACACAATTGATGCCCTGACCTGTAAGTCAACACACTGGCGATACGAGTCAGAGTGGAGGTTCATTTCGGACCGTGAGTACATCGAACTGCCAGGGCAGCTCCGGAGAATCCTTCTTGGCAGTCGCATATCGGCCGAGTTCCGGGACGCAGTGTTAGAGCTTTCCGCCCCGGGGATAGACGTACATATGGTCGGTTTAGATCCTAGGGGTATCAGCATGGCGATAGGAGCGCGCCTGTCGCGTCATCCAAGGTGAGCCTTACCATGTCAAGGTCGCGGAAGATCAACAAAAACAACGACTAAGCCGATCCCCCGCGATCAATTGCGATCTTGTGAAATCAGTCACTTAGCGGACGCGTGGGGTCAGTTTGGGGTCAGTCACAGGGAGGGGCATCTCATATGCGGCAAGGCAAACGGCGCCCGGTGTGCCGAAGCTGTGCCACCGGCGCCGCTTCAGGCAGCCAACACCACGGACTTCAGTAGCCTAGCAAGCTCACTGCCTCGGCGCGCCAGGCGGCCAGCAACACCGTCTTCCTTCATGGACCGATGGCAAAGCCCATCTTTAGCCACCGGCCGACGCTCTATCAACGGCTCAGCGAAATTCGGTCGCCTGTCGCCGAAACACTCCCGACCCAGACGTCGCGATCCCTTGGCCACAGGGCAGCGTAGATATCTCCAGAGGAGTTGGTAAGGACAATCGTCGGGCCTTGCATATCCCAGCGGCTGACCTTCCAGAGGTCAGGACAACCCGTAGAGGTGCTGGCGAAATAGCCGCCGAAGTAAGGACTGGCGGTCAGGCGCACCGTGCAGAGGAAGGGCCCGTTGGCCGCATTGATGCGGTACGTGCCGTCCATCTGTTCGGGCTTGGGGCGAGAGGGTCGATGCTTGGACCAGCGCGGCTGATCGTCGGCGTTGTCATCGTTGTCCGGGCCGAAGCCCACCCCGAAGCCCTTGTTGTCAGACGACTTGGTCTCGTTGCTTTTGATCCAGGCCTTCATCTCCGGCGAACTTTCATCAGAGATGTCGGTCTGAGCGCCCGAATCCATCCCCGAGCTGGTAGTGATCGTGGAGCTTGTGGACTCGCTCTGCGTGCTTTGGTTGATGGACCCCGTGTTGTCGACCTGAGCCAACGCGGGGAAAGCCAGGACAAGGGCAAAGACGAAAAGAAGAGCGCTGCGCATGTCGAGGACTCCGGTTCAGTTGGATTGATCGGATGGAGGATCTACATCGCAGCCGGTTCCGTGGCACCCGATCCAGTTGCCTTGGGTGTCAAAGTTCGGGTTGCCCTGTTTGTCGAACGAAGCCCGGGTGTCGATGCCATCCGCGCCGCGGTCCTTGAGGGGGGCCACCAGACATCCCTCACCGTGACAGCCGTCGTACCCACCGTGCGCGTAGCTGTGTGTGTCTGATCGGTAGTTGGAGTGATGCTCGCTCTGGGCCGACGACGCAAGCACTGCTCCTAGCACCGAACCCAAAGTCAGGAGCCCGGCATCCCTGCCGCGGTCGTCGTAACGGCGGCTTCCCTTGTCATAGGTGCCGTCGCGGCCGTGGTGGTAGCCACCCACGTCGGCGAACACTCCGGAGCAACCTTCGTCCACCCAGATGCGGTGGGTCCTCGGGTTGAAACCCCAGGTTCGATTCAAGATACAGGAGCTGCCTGAGATCTGATGGATCAGCTGCGGCGCGCGCAACGGTGCACGGCATTCGCTGTACTGGTAGCCAACAGAGTGGCACTCCACTGTTGTGGCCCCGTTCTGCGCTAGAGCCGTAGGGACGCCCCACACTGTCAGCGCCAGCCCCGCTACCCAAGCAAGACAACCACGATCCGAACCTTTCATTGCGATCACTCCCCGATAGCTAACGAAACCTTCTGAAACCGCAACATGCCCTAAACGGGCCTATCTTGCCTGTTCCTTTTCGTCGCCCCTCTCACGACCCCTTCACCCAACGCCGCCTGCCCCCACCCCGCTTGCGGGCGACGTGCCATAGCCGATGTATCAAGCGGCCCTCCATCAGTCCATCAGGGCCTAGGGATCATCAGGAGCAGATCACCGAGGCGGTGCGCCATAGGCCTTGAGCTCTGGCGCGGCCGGCCATGAGCCCAGCTTCAGCGCTTCACGCAGCCGTCGTTCCTGCTGCAACTGAGCGGCCGAGCGCTTCGGCTGCGCGCTTTCTTCCGGCTTGGCCGTCAGCTGCTGCACGGCCTGTCGCAGCGGCACCCCGCCAAAATCCGGGCCGCGCACCACCGCTCGGCGTACCGCTTGCCCTGGTCGATGCTGGCCGCCCGGACCTGCTTGTCCTGCCAGAGTTTCCTGCAGGCCAAGGTCACGCGGATGCCATCGGAGCATGGCTGCACGCTGGCGATCTGACGGCTCCCCCACCACAGGCTCCGGTGGGCACCGTGCTGCACCCAGCCTTGTGGCCGTGGCGCGATCATGAATTCGGTGTAGTCGCAGGGAGGGAGCATGGCGCGCAGGATACGGGCCGGGATCTCAGATTCCGCGACTGGCTGTAATCGCCCTGCGAAGGTCTCAGCGCGCTGCTGGCCCAGGCTCCCTGGGCTGAGCGGACAATGGCCCGGGATCCGGGGGCGCGCTGACCCGGCGCCGGAGGTTGGGGGGCGCGCGCCGAGTGTGTGCATGGAAGCGCAACCTCGACGGGGCCTCCGGCCCTAGGCCGCCAGCAAGTCCTTGCTGAGAAACACTCGACGCGTCCCAGCAGGTTGGCACGGTATCTCGCCGAACACCCGCCAACCCTGCTTCACGTAGAAATCCGGCGCTTGGAAGCTGATCGTGTACAAAAGGCCGGAACAGCACCCCCGCCGCCTGGCTTCGTCCTCCGCAGCAGCGAGAATGCGCGAGCCAAGGTCATGGCCACGCAGTTCCGCGGGGAGGTAGAACAGGTCAACGAACAACATCCCCAATGATGTCCGGCCAGTCAAACCACCTAGCACTTTGCCAGTTTCCGGATCGGTGGCCAGAACCGCCAGCTCGCGCCGGTCGGCGTAACCGGCGGCATCTAAATTGAAACGGTCCAACCCGCTGGCAATCAGATCCAGCGACTCTGCGCTAGGCGAGTCCGTGATGGAGATATCGAGCTGCATTCTTTGTTTGGCTCTAGCAGTGTTGGGGCACTGAATCCTAGCAAATCCAAGCTATTCCTTAGCGCCGGCCGCCACGCCACGCCGCAAGTCGTATACAAACCAGCTTCTTGCAGCGCTTCCTATCCCGATCAGGACGGCGCGAAGATCTTCCGTCGTAAATGCGCCCTCATAGCATTCCCCGCCGTACGCTCGTGCCTTGGCTAGCGGCGAATCGTTCGCCCCCTCTATTCAAGGCTCACCGATGCCAAACACCGGCCTGTTCTACCTATACGAGGTGGTCGGCAATCCCAGTCAGGCGACCCAAACGAGCTGCTCGGCTATCGAATCTGTCCGCGCTGAGTGTCTCGCATGTCACCACGTGTTTTGGGCCACCGAAGCCCCAGCGCTTATCAACATCTCTGGTGGCGGAGCTGCACTCATCTGCCCGAAAGGCGACAGCCGGCAGGCTATTTCTGGGGCCAGATTTGCTGACTTCGTGGCACGGTTCCCAGTAGGCAACTACGGTGAGGCCAGCACCGATAGCACCGCCGCGGCCGCACGGCCCGAACTGCCAGCGGACAAGGCCTAGAGGCTCTGCTTATGTGCGGCCGATTCGTCCAGACCCCGATCCGAGATGCCGCCAGCCTGGGCTTCCCCCAGCTGGCGGGCGATCTACTGTCGATGCCCGCCAGCTACAACTTGGCGCCGACACAGCGCGCGGCGGTGGTACTGGACCGCGGCGATGGACTGCAGCTGCAGCTCCTGGCTTGGGTCCTACTTCCCTTCTGGGCCAAGGCCAAGAAGCTGCAGGGCTCGACCATCAATGCCCGCATCGAGACAGTGGCCACCAAGCCAGCGTTTCGCTCGGCCTTCAAGAGGCATCGGTGCCTGATCCCCATGGCCGGGTACTACGAGTGGTCGGTCAACGCCGAGGACGGGAAGAAGGGTCCGTGGTTCATCCACGCGGCGACGCCGCTGTGGGCCGCCGGCCTGTGGGAGGACAGCAGCCCCCTGCTCAACCCCGACAACCTCGGCACCTTCACCGTGATCACCGGCGACAGCAGCGGCGTGTCTGCAGATATCCATGACCGCATGCCGGTGTGGTTGGATCCCAGCCAAGCCAGCGAGTGGATCACCGCATCACCCGATGACGCCATGGCGATGCTGCTGGCCAGCGAGTCGCCTGCTATGGAGGCATACCGTGTCAGCCGAGCGGTAAACACTCCTCGAAACAACAGCAATCAACTGCTGCAGGCGATGGATTGATCTCCTGCGATGCGTCCCGGTGTGTAAAGGGCGCCCAGCATGAGATGCGTCAGTGGACCTCCCACGCACGTCGATACTCCGTAACAATTTGCCCGATCCTTCGGTGAGTAATCACCCCCTCCGAATTCAGATACGGACAACCGTCTTCGCCAAATGCCCTAAATAGGTCCGTCATAAGATCCGAAACTAAAGGGCCCAACCCATCGACTGAAGTGCCAAGGGCTTCATACGGCAAGGGACCCATAACGAGCATGTTCTCATCAATTGGCTGAGTGTCCGTAAAATATCCTTCGGAGTGTTCGTAATAGAGTGTTTTTGCTGCAGTATTCACATAGCTCAGCACGACAAAACCTGGACCTTCAACGCCAGCGACGCCAAGAGCAATGGCAACCTGAGGCAGAATGTCGAACAGTTTGATCGTCGTGTCCATACTCATAAGTGAGACATAGTCTTTCTGCGACCAAGCCTCCCAAGAAACCTCGACAGTCCCATTTCTAAAGAACTGAATATATGGCCGAGCAGCAACCGAGCCCATCCCAGACCGACTGGCCACCATGCCACTGTAGTTGAATCTATTATTAAGAATCGATCCTGAAATGCGAACGATGTGATTCCTTAGGACTGACAGGTCAGGCCTACCAGAACCTTGGAAAGAAGACCGGGGAATAACGTGAATTGTCGCAATGGCACCACCGGATGTTTTAGCCAAGTGCTTCGTCCGCTCCTTCATCCACAAATCCACCCTCGTTTCGACGGAAGACCTGAGTGCGAACGAGTCGAACAATTGCTGATAGCTCATATCAACATTCCTTGTTCCCGCCCTAATCGTGAATCTCTGCCACTCTGCCAATGAAGCTTGATAGGGGCCTCCGTACTGAGATGGCACGTCGACGACAATCACTGTTCCCTGGCTAGTGTGAACCGGTTGCACCACCAGACCGTTGACCCTAGGAAACACCTTTCCAAGCAGCTGCGTCTGCATCCAAAGTGAAAGGCTGTCAGCGCCTTCAACGACATCAACAAGCTTGTCCGCGCGACCCTGTCCATCTTCTTTAATGCCGTAGACGATTCGACCTCCGCGAGCATTCGCGAAACCAGCCACGTCCATGAGAAGCGATCGAATTCCGTTGTCGTCTTTGGACGGAGGCTTCGCCTTAAAATCTAAGATCTGACTCTCCGGCTCTCTGTCAGCCAACAGTCCCTTGACCCAATTCTCATCCATCTTCAACCCTCCGCCGGCCACAGCGGGATACTAGTCTTGGATTAACGCCCTGACAATAAAAACTGCGATTCGGATAGAACTGGAGCTATACAGCAACCTCGCTCAAAGGAAGATTTGGAGCAACCTCAACGACGCGCCCCCCTCTCGCCCACACGTTGTATGGGATAGCGCCACCCAACACCCCAATAGCTCGCATCTGCGCGCCATCGTAGGTCGTCAGACTGCTGGTGCCGTCGGCGTTATAGGCGGTGACCGTCGCCAGCAGCCGCGGGCTGGCGCTGACCAGCCCGGCGAATTCGTCCCACAGTTCAGTCCGCATCGCTGTAGTGCCTCTCCAGGGTAATGGTCTGCTCGACCACGGCTGCGTTGTCACCGATCCGCGCCTCGGTCCGCACCGAGGTGCAGACGCCATGCCAAGTGCCCTCCTCGCCCACGACCTCGATGAGGTCCAGCGGCAGGATCCGGCCAACCTCACCGGGGCGCAGCGGCCCGGCGAACAGGGGCATCACCAGGTCGATTGCAGCCTGCTCGCCGCGATCGGCCAAGATGTTGCGCCCACGCTCGGCGGCGACCGCGCTGGTGTTGGTCAAAGGGCTGCTTACCTGCTGGGCGAACAGCTGGCCGGCCTCGCCGGCGCGGCGCACCTTGCAGGTGATACCCTTGCCTGCCAGCTCACCGGTGGCATTCGTGCGTGGCAGTGCATCGAGTGAATCCTAAACCGCTCGCCACGCACACTGCGCACGTCCACCGCAACGCATTCCAGCAGCCGATCATGGATCGGCTCTACCCTCATGCGGCGGCATCGACACAGTCTTCCCGTCACGCGGGGCGAATGACAAAAACTTCACACCCTGCCCCGCTGCCGCCCCTAAGCTCCTTCGATCCGCCTGGAGTGCCGTCGATGCGTCTGCGTAGCCCGTGTCTCGTCCTGCCTCTGCTGCTTGCTACGGCCGCCGCATGGGCGACGCCGCCGGTGACGTCGGTGCCCACGCTGGACATGGGCCGCTACGCCGGCCAGTGGCACGAGATCGCGCACCTGCCGGTGTCGTTCCAGAAGAAGTGTGTGGGGGACATCACCGCCACCTACAGTCTGCGCGGCGATGGCCGCATCAGCGTGCACAACGTCTGCCGCATCGACGATGGCACGCGCATCGCCGCCGACGGCGTGGCGCGACCGGTCGAAGGCCATCCGGGGCAGTTGCAGGTGCGCTTCGTGCCGGACTGGCTGGCATGGGCACCGCTGGTGTGGGCCGACTACTGGGTGATCGCGCTGGACCCGGAGTACCAGTGGGCATTGGTCGGCGACCCGGACCGCAAGTACCTGTGGATCCTGTCGCGCTCGCCGAGCATGGACCGCGCCCTGTTCGCGCAGATCAAAGCGCAGGCCGAAGCGGTGGGCTACGACCTGGCGCCGCTGCGGGTGATGGCGCCGCTGGATTGAGCGGCACCACCGCTTTGCCCTACTCCTTGGCCTTGCTGCGGTAATCCAGCGGCGGCGCGGTGCGCTCCAGCAACGGCACATAGCGGAAACCGGCGCCACGTCGGCGTTCGAATTCCTGCCTGGCCTGCGCCACCGTCTGCGGTGACTGCAGCAGCGTCACCGCGGTCAGCGCGAGCACGCGCGCGGCATTGAGCGCGCCCTTCGCACCGATCGGCGCCCCCGAGGCGGCCACCGCCTGCCAGCTGTGTGCCGGTGTACCCGGGACCCAGGTGGCGGTACTCAGACCAACCGTCGGCACATTCCAGCTGACATCGCCGACATCGGTGGACGCCCCACCGGCCTGCTCGGCGCTGTAGGGCTCCAGGGATGCGGCGCTTTCCAGCGCAGGGCGCTGCTGCAGGCTTTGCTGCAGTTGCTGCGCGAACGCGGTATCGGCAGCGTCGTAGATCACGCCACCCACCTGCTGCAGCGAACGCTGCATGACCTGGCCCAACACATCGTTGGGCAGCAGCGAGTACACCCCACCGGTAGGCTCGAATGTCGCCTCGGTGCCGGTGCCCATCGCCGCGCCGCGCGCGGCCAGGTGCAGGCGCGCGATCACATCGCGCACCACGGCCGGATCGACGTGGCGCACGTAGTAATAGGCTTCGGCCGCGTCGGGCACCACGTTGGGGGCCGCACCGCCATTGCTGATCACGTAATGGATGCGCGTGCCGTCGGGCACGTGCTCGCGCATCATGTTGGCCATGTGGTTGAGCGCCTCCACCCCATCGAGCGCCGAACGTCCGCGATCCGGCGCGAGCGCGGCATGCGCTGCGATGCCCTTGAAGCGGAATTTACCGCTGATGTTGGCCAGGCTGGTGCCTTGGGCGGCAGAGTTGGCCGAGGCCGGGTGCCAGTGCAGGGCCACGTCGACGTCGTCAAACAGACCCGCACGGGTCAGGTAGACCTTGCCACTTCCGCCCTCCTCGGCGGGGGTGCCGTACACGCGGATCTCGCCGTCGCTGCCGCTGGCCTTCAGCCACTGCGCCACGGCCTGCGCGGCACCGACCACGGCCGCACCGAACAGGTTGTGGCCGCACGCCTGCCCGGCGTCCTGTCCATCGATCGGGCTGCGTGTCGGCACGGCTGCCTGGGCCATGCCCGGCAGCGCATCCATCTCGGCCAGCAGCGCGATCACCTGGCCCTTGCCACGATGCCCGTAACGGGCGACGAATGCGGTCGGCATGCCGGCGACGCCCGCTTCGATGCGGAAGCCGGCCTTGCGCAGCTCCTGCTGCAGCAGCGCGGAGGACTGCGTTTCCTGGTAGCCCAGCTCCGGCGTCGCCCACAGTGCGCGGCCCACCTCGGCCTGCCGGCCCGCGTAGGCATCCACGGCTGCCAGCACGCGGTCCGGTGCGTCTGCAGCGACTGCAGGCATGGCCAGCGCCGTGGCCATCAGCGCCAGCACGAAGCGCGCGCGCAGGCGCAGAGGATCAGTAGAAGCGGACATTGTCGATCTCGAACCAGATCTTCGCGCCGGCCGAGCCGGTGCCGGAGAACACCAGCTGTTGCACGTCGTTACCGCGCCACGTCGGCAGCGGCCCCTTCGCGCGATACGGCGGCTGGCCCTGCAGCGCAGTGAACGGAATTTCCAGCGTCTGCCAGCCACCGCTGGCAGCGACCGGCGCGATCCAGCGACGGCCGCCCAGTCCACGCGCCTCCAGCGTCAGCGTCGCATCGCCGCGTACATCCACGCGCACGCCCCGCCAGCCGCGCAGGTCCACCGGCGCCACCGAGCCACGGCTCAGCGGCAGGATCACCGCCGCATACGCATCATCCTTGCTGGACAGCTTGGCCTGCATCGACAACGCCTTGCCGCCCTGCTCGCGGTCGATCACCGTGGTGACCTGCACGGTGCGGTCGTTGCCGCCGTCGGCATCGTCGTTGCGCAGCGTATCCAGCGCGGTGCGTTGATCGGCGCGCTCGACGTCATCGACCAGCGCCGCGATGCGCAGCGGCGGCAGCGATTCGGCGCGGTTGCCGGCAGGCAGCTTCACCCCCTTGCCCACCACCTGTCGACCGGCCACATACACCTGCTCGGTGTTGCGCACATCGCTGATGCGCTCCCACGGCCGCCCCTTGACCAGCAGCAGATCCGCGCGTTTGCCCACTTCGATGCGGCCGCGATCGTCCAGCGCCAGCGCTTCGGCGCTGGCACTGGTACCGGCAACCAGGGCTTCGCCGGGGGTCAGCCCGGCCTGCACGAACAGTTCCAGCTCGCGCAGGGTGGAGGCGCCGTGCGGCGTGCCGGTCATCCCGGCATCGGTACCCAGCACGATCGGAATGCCGGCATCGTGCAGTGTCTTGACGTTGCGCAGCGCATTGGCAAAGTTCGCCTCGCGCTGGCGGTAGGCCTCGGTGCCCGCACGGTCCTTGCCGCTACCATCCACGCGCTCGGGCAGGTACACCGCCAACGAGGGCGAATAGCGCGTGCCGTGCGCCTTCATCAATGCGATCAGCTCGGCATCGGCCGGGCCGTCCTGCACGCTGTGCGCCAACGCGTCCACGCCGGCCCGCGCGGCGGTCTTGCCGCGCTTGACCATCACCGTGTGGGTGAACACGCGCAGCTGCTGGCGGTGCGCCTCTTCCACGAGTGCGGCGAGGGTGTCCTCATCCATGCTGCTGTTGTCGGCGGCATTGGAATACCGCCAGCCGTCGGTGAAGGCCTTGATGAAGTCCGGCTTGTAGGCGGCCACCTGCTTGACCGCCGCCGTGGCCGATGCCGGCGAGTTGACCCAACGCGTGGTGTTCTCATCGCCCCAATCCGCGCCATGGCCGAGGGGCGTGCTCATTCGCGCGGCGAACTTCACATCCGGTGCGGCGATGCTGTGCAACCAGGCGCGGCGCGGTGCGTAGGCTTCAGGCGGCTGGTGGAAGTCGCTGACCGTGGTGACCCCGGCAGCGAGATAACGGTTGGCGATCTGCGGCAACGTCGATGGCTGCGCGTTCGGGGTCCAGTGGGTGTGCAGGTCGAACAACCCAGGCAACAGCGCCTGGCCCTTCGCATCGACCTGCCGGGTATGCGCCGGCGCCTTCAGGTCGGCCCCGATCGCGGCGATGCGACCGCCCTGCACCAGCACGCTGGCTGCATAGGGCGCGCGTCCGGTGCCATCGAAAACCATCGCATTGCGGATCAGCACGTCATCGTCGGCGGCACTGGCCACCTGCATCGCCTGACCACTGGCCAGCAGCAGGCCGGTCAACAGTGCCAGCCGACGTACGCGGCGCAGGGTGGACATCGAGGTCGGTTTCATGGGGCGTCCTGGTTCATTGCAGTGAGCGCGGCGCGCTGTAGGCGGCGTTGTGCGGTGCCCGCAGCCAGACATCGTTGCCCTCCTGCTCCACCGCCAGCCCCAGGCTGAGCGCGACGCTGCGCGCGAAACCGATCGGGTCGTTGGCCGAGTAAAGGCCGACGATGCGGCGGCTGCCGACCAGCGGGTCGTCGATCATGATGCGCACATCGCTGTAGCGCAGGAACTGCGCCGCCGCCACCGACAGCGTGTCGCCGTTGAAGGACAGCATCCCCTCGCGCCACGCCAGCTGGTGGTCCAGGTCATCGTGCTCGACGTTCTCGATGCGGATGCCGTGGGTGCGGTTGGCCAGCGCGCGGTGGTTGGCCAGCAGCCGGGTCGGTGCGATCGCGCCACTGGCATTGGCCACATCGACGATGCCCTCGCGCACCAGTACCTCCACCCCGCGTGTGCGCTGCTCGTTGAGGCTGACCGAGAAGCTGGTGCCCACGGCGGTCACGGCGGTATCGCGCGCCACCACCACGAAGGGGCGCGCGCGGTTCTTGGCGACATCGAACAGCGCCTCACCGCGCAGCAGGGTGATTTCGCGACGCTGCTCGGTGTAATGCACACGCACCGCCGCGCCCGAATCCAGGGTCACCGCCGAACCATCGGCCAGCGGCACGCGCAGGATCTCGCCCTTGCGGGTCAGGTGGTAATCACCGGCATCGCTGTGCTCATGCACGCCCAGCGCCAGCAGGCACAGGCTGGCGGCGAGCCCGAACGCCCATTGCAGGGGCGGTCGCGGCCGCGCTGCGCGGGTGGCGGGCGGTACGCGGTCGGCACTGCCCAGCGCGCGTGCGCGTCCGGTACGCGCATACACCGCGTGTGCCCGCGCGTAGGCGCCGAAGTGGCGGCGGTCGGCCTCCAGCCAGCGGTCGCGCTCGGCCAGCTCGGCCGGCTCCAGTGCACCGCGATCTTCGCGGGCCACCCAGCGGGCGGCCTGGTCATCGATCGGGTTTTCAGCGGCGCCTTGCATGGACGGCCTCCGTATTGTCCGTTTTCCCTGTGGACCCTGCATCACCCACATCCTGTTTCATCGACTCCATCAACAACCGAATACCCTTGCAAACGTGCTTTTCCACCGTGTTCTCACTGATCTGCATTCGCTCGGCGATCTCGCGTTGCGAGAAGCCTTCCACGCGCCGCAGGATGAAGGCCTGGCGGCACTTGTCCGGCAGCTGCGCGATCAGCGCGGTGACCTTGTTGAGTTCCTGGCGCGAAGACGCCAGCCGTTCCGGTGAAGCATCCTCACCGGTGATCGGCAGCCGATCAAAGTCGGCCACCATGTCCATCGATACCACCTGGGCGCGACGCAACTGTTGCAGCACCACCGATTGCGCCACCCGGTAGACGTAGGCACGCGGTTGCCGCACGTGCGACACGTCGGCGAGCGCCGCCAGGATCGCGTAGGTCTCCTGCACCACGTCGTCCACGTCCTGCGCCTGCGCCATGCGCCGCCGCAGCCAGTCGCGCAGGCCCCGCTCGTACGGCAGGACATGCTCGGCCAACCACAACGCCCGCTCTGCTGCCAATGTTGCGCCCATTCAAACTCCTGCTGCGCTGCCCGGCATTGGCCGGGCAGCGATGTAAGGATGAAACCGCGGATCAGAACGCCTTGGTCACGCTCGCATACCAGTAACGCGGGTAGGCCTGGTACACCGCCGAGGAATACCCGTAGCTGTCATCGGACACCGGCGGCCGCTTGTCGGCGATGTTGTTGGCGCCCAGCTTGACCGACACCCCGTTGAACACGCCCTCGCGGTTGAAATCGTACTTGACGAAGGCGTTGGCCAGGGTCTGCGACTTCACCGTCCAGGGCGTGCCATCGGCCAGGGTCAGGCTGGTTTCATGGTAGCTGCTGGCATAGCGCGCGCTCGCCCCGACGGTGATGTTCTGGTACCGCCAGGTGAGGTTGCCGCTCCATTTCCACTGCGGGTTGCCGCCGTCACCGATCAGGTCGCCGCCCCCGGTGATGGCGATCGAAGGATCGACCAGGCCGGTGGCCTTGGCGTCTTCCAGTGCCTGCAATGCCGGCGAACGATCGCGGTAGAACTCGATCAGGCGGGTGCCGTTGATGCCGATGTCGAAGCGGCCGACGCGGGTCTCCGGCGACGTCCACGCCATGCTGTAGTCCACCCCGCGCACGGTCTGCGGCTGCATGTTGACGTACTGGTCGGTGACATAGAGCACCTTGCCGGCCGGGTCCAGACCGGTGCCGGCGAAGCGGGCGATGTCATCGGCGGTCGGTGCGGCACGCACCACGTTGGCATTGCTGCCGCCCTGCTGGCGCAGCAGGTAGTCCAGGATCAGTCCGTTGCCTTCGCCGAACAGGCCGATGATGCCTTCCTGCGCGTACTTGTAGTAATCCACCGCGAAGGTGAAGCGGCCGAAGTCTTCCGGAATGAACTGCGGCTGGAACACGATGCCGGCGCTGGTGTTGGTCGAGGTTTCCGGCTTGAGGTCCGGGTTGCCCGATCGCCGCGCGGTGGTGGAGGAACGGTAGGTGGTGCCACAGGCGTTGATCGAGGCCAGCGCGCCGGAGCGCACATCGGCTTCGCACTGGATGTAATCGGTGCGCGTGTTGGAGCGGCTGACCACCGTGGCGTTGACCTGTTCCAGGTTCGGCGCGCGGAAGCCCTTGGCCCACGATGCCCGCACCGTCAGCCCGTCGACCACCGTCCAGCCCAGTGCCAGTTTCGGCTTGGTGACGTTGCCGAAATCGCTGTAGTGCTCGGCGCGACCGGCCACCTGCAGGTCCAGCGCGCGCACCAGCGGAATACCCATCTCACGCGATACCAGTGGCACCGAGAATTCGGCGAACAGGCCGGCGACGGTGCGCGAGCCTTCAGTGTCCGGGGTCGGGCTGACGCCGTACATGTCGCTGGGATAGGCGATGCCGGTGATGCGGTCGGTGTAGGTAAGGGTGCCGTCCACGCGGGCATCGCGGTCGTCGCGCTGGGTTTCGCGACGCACTTCCAGCCCGGTGGCCATGCCGACATCGCCGGCCCAGGTGCGGAACAGGTCCGGACGCGAAGCCTTGATGTCCCACAGGTACAGCTCGGTCTGGCTCTTGCGCGTGGCCTTGTAGAAGAAGCTGTCGAGCTTGCTGTAGTCGTTGCAGCCGCCGCAGAACGGGTTGTAGGCCGCCGACGTGGCATCGGCCAGCGCCTGCTGGAACAGGGTCATGCTG
>NZ_JBFULC010000052.1:0-29985 GCF_056400525.1 Stenotrophomonas sp. P5_A9 | reverse complement strand
TCCCGCGCAGCGCGACGCGCTGCACGGAGTCCGGCACCGCGTGTTCGTGGACGAACAGCGGGTGCCGGCCGAACTGGAGATCGATGCGCTCGACCCGCTGAGCGTGCACGTGCTGGCCAGCACTGCCCAGGGCGAGCCGATCGGCGCCGGCCGGCTCACCCCGGACGGCCGTATCGGTCGCATGGCCGTGCTGGCCAACAGGCGCGGCCATGGGGTCGGTGAGGCGATGCTGCTGGCCCTGGTCGAGGCCGCCCGCGCCCGCGGCTGGCGGGAGGTGAGCCTGCACGCCCAGTTGCCGGCCCGCGTGTTCTATACCCGCCAAGGCTTCCTGCCCGAGGGCGACGTGTTCGAAGAGGCCGGTATCGCCCACCAGCACATGCGCCGCGTGCTGGACGGGGCGGTCAACATCACCGCCTTTGATGAGGCGGTGGCGATCACCACCGCCCTGGTCCACCGTGCCCGCCGCCAGCTGTGGATTCACAGCCGCCAGCTCGACCCCGGCCTGCTCGACGCCCCGCCGGTGCTGGAGGCCCTGCGCCGCTTCGGCACCGCCCGCCATGACAAACAGGCCTGGCTGATCGTTCACGACGCCCCGGCCATCGCCCAGTCCGGCTCACCGCTGCCCGGGCTGCTGCAACGCCTGCCCAGCGTCTTCCGGGTCCGTCAGGTCAACGACCCGATCGACCGCGCCTTGGCCTCGGCCTGTCTGCTCAACGATGCCGGCGACTACTACTTTCGTCTGGGTGGGCACCGTTACGACGGTGAAGCCGCCCTCGCGCTGCCAGCACGTTCGCGACCGTTGCAGGACGGTTTGCAGCGCGTATGGGAACGTTCGCGTGAATGCAGCGAATTGCGCGCCATCGGTCTGTAGCTCACGCCACAGGCTCGAACCTGTCTGGGAATGACACCGCAGTCCACCCGGGACCGCCGCGGTGCCCCTTCCTGTCTCGATGGGGGTACAATTTGGGGAGTTAGATACCGCCCGCGCAGGGCTATTCACTTTTCCCTGCCGGATCATCGAAGCCTTACCCCACAAGCGAATCCGACCCTCCATCGTGGACAATCTACTGAAGCAGTTTGCGCAGTCTTCGCAGCTCGCCGGCGGCAACGCCTCCTATATCGAGGATCTGTACGAGCAGTACCTCGTTTCTCCGGACAGTGTCGATCCCAAATGGAAGACCTACTTCGACGGCTTCAAGGGCCGCGAAGCCGGTGACATTCCGCACTCGGCCGTCATCGCCCACATCACCGACGCTGCCAAAAACGCTGTCAACAGCGGTACGGCCACCGGTGCCGGCGACGAGCGCGAGCGCAATGTCGGCCGTCTGATCACCGCCTATCGTTCGCGCGGCCACCTCGGTGCCCGTCTGGACCCGCTGGGCCTGACCCCGCCGACCAACCCGCCGGACCTGGGGCTGCCGTTCCACAGCCTGTCCGAGAGCGACCTGGGCAGCGAGTTCAGCACTGGCGGCATCGCCGGCCAGCCGCGCATGAAGCTGCGCGATCTCCTCGATCGCCTGAAGAAAACCTACACCGGCTCCATCGGTGCGGAATTCATGCACATCTCCGAGGTCGAGCAGCGCCAGTGGCTTTATCAGCGCCTGGAGACCACCGGCGGCAACTACAGCCTGGATGCCGACACGCAGCGTCGCACCCTGGAGCGGCTGACCGCGGCCGAAGGCCTGGAGCGCTACCTGCACACCAAGTACGTGGGCCAGAAGCGCTTCTCGCTGGAAGGCGGCGACTCGCTGATCCCGATGATGGACACCATCATCCGTGACGCCGGCAAGGATGGCGTCAAGGACGTGGTCGTCGGCATGGCCCACCGTGGCCGCCTGAACGTGCTGGTCAATACGCTGGGCAAGAGCCCGCGCAAGCTGTTCGACGAGTTCGAAGGCAAGTTCGAACACGACGACCACGCCTCGGCCGGCGACGTGAAGTACCACATGGGCTTCTCGGCCGACATCGCCACCCCGGGTGGCGCGGTCCACCTGGCGCTGGCATTCAACCCCTCGCACCTTGAAATTGCCGACCCGGTCGTGGCCGGTAGCGTGCGCTCGCGCCAGGAACGTCGTGGCGATACCGAACGCAAGCAGGTGATGCCGATCCTGATCCACGGCGACGCGGCCTTCTCCGGCCAGGGCGTGGTGATGGAGCTGTTCCAGATGTCCCAGGCCCGCGGCTTCGCCGTCGGTGGCACGGTGCACATCGTGGTCAACAACCAGGTCGGTTTCACCACCTCCAACCCGCTGGATACGCGCTCCACGCGCTATGCCACCGATGTGGCCAAGATGATCGCCGCGCCGGTGCTGCACGTGAACGGCGATGATCCCGAAGCGGTCGTGTTCGCCGCCAAGCTGGCCTTCGAGTTCCGCCAGAAGTTCGCCAAGGACGTGGTCATCGATCTGATGTGCTACCGCCGTTGGGGCCACAACGAGGCCGACGAACCGGCGATCACCCAGCCGCTGATGTACCAGGTGATCCGCAAGCACCAGACCACCCGCGAGCTGTATGCCGCCCAGCTGGAAGCCGCAGGCGTCATTCCGGCCGACGGTGGCAGGGCGCTGGTCGATGCCTACCGCAACAAGCTCGATGCCGGCGAAGTCACCACCGAGCTGGCGGCGGTCGAAAAGACCCCGGCCACCAGCAAGATGTACGTCGACTGGCCCAAGCTGCTCAACGGCAAGCTCTCCGACGCGGTGTCCACCGCCGTGGGCATGGAGAAGGTCAAGCAGCTGGCACAGCTGATCAACACCGTGCCCGAGGGCGTGGAGCTGCACTCGCGCGTGGCCAAGGTCTACGACGACCGTCGCAAGATGGCCGCCGGCGAGATCCCGGGCGACTGGGGCTTTGCCGAGAATCTGGCCTACGCCACCGTGCTGGACGAAGGCAACAGCCTGCGTCTGGTCGGCCAGGACGTCGGCCGCGGTACGTTCACCCACCGCCACGCGATCCTGCACGACCAGAAGACCGACAACTACTACCTGCCGCTGCGCCAGCTGGTCGAGTCGCCGGAACAGGCCACCATCATCGATTCGCTGCTCAGCGAAGAAGCGGTGATGGCCTATGAGTACGGCTTCTCCACCACCGATCCGAACACCCTGTGCATCTGGGAAGGCCAGTTCGGCGATTTTGCCAACGGCGCCCAGGTCGTGATCGATCAGTTCATCGCGGCCGGCGAAGCCAAGTGGGGCCGCATCACCGGCCTGACCCTGCTGCTGCCGCATGGTTACGAAGGCCAGGGCCCGGAGCACAGCTCCGCGCGTCTGGAGCGTTTCCTGCAGCTGTGTGCGCTGGAGAACATGCTGGTGTGCGTGCCGTCGACCCCGGCGCAGGCATACCACATGCTGCGTCGCCAGATGCGCATGACCACCCGCAAGCCGCTGATCGTGATGTCGCCCAAGTCGCTGCTGCGCCACAAGCTGGCCGTGTCGACCCTGGAAGAGCTGGCCAACGGCGAGTTCCAGCACCTGATCGGCGATGCCAAGGCAGAGAGCAAGAAGGTCAAGCGCGTGGTGCTGTGCTCGGGCAAGGTCTACTACGACCTGCTCGAAGACCAGACCAAGCGTGGCCAGGACGATGTCGCCATCATCCGTGTCGAACAGCTGTATCCGTTCCCGCGCGTGGCACTGGCAGCGGAGCTGAAGAAGTACGGCAAGGCGGCCGATGTGGTGTGGTGTCAGGAAGAACCGCAGAACCAGGGTGCCTGGTACCAGATCCGTCACCACCTGCAGGCGTGCCTGGCCGATGGCCAGAGCATCCATTACGCAGGTCGCGCCCGTTCGGCATCGCCGGCCGCTGGACACATGGCTGACCACATCATCGAACAGCAGAAGCTGATCGCCGATGCCCTGGTCAACCCGTTCAACGACTCGGTCGCTGAATAACTCCCTCCTCATTCTAGAAAAGACAAACCAGGAAGCTCCCGCATGGCCACCGAAGTCAAAGCCCCGGTACTGCCCGAATCCGTCGCCGACGGCACCATCGCCACCTGGCACAAGAAGGTCGGCGATGCCGTCAAGCGCGATGAAAACCTGCTTGATCTRGAAACCGACAAGGTCGTCCTGGAAGTGCCGTCGCCCGTCGATGGCGTGCTGAAGGAGATCAAGTTCGAGGTCGGCGCCACCGTGACCTCCAGCCAGGTCGTGGCCATCATCGAAGAAGGCGCCACCGCCGCTGCTGCGCCGGCCGCCGAAGAGAAGAAGGCTGACGCCGCTCCGGCCGCTGCCGCACCGGCACCCGCTGCCCCGGCCGCTGCTGCGGCGCCGGCACCGGCCACCAAGTCGGCTGCCGACGCCCTGCCCCCGGGCGCCCGCTTCTCGRCCATCACCGAAGGCGTGAACCCGGCCGACGTATCCGGCACCGGCCGTCACGGTGCGGTGACCAAGGAAGACATCGTCAACTTCGCCCGCAACGGCGGCGCCGGCAAGGCCGGTGGCGCACGTCCGGAAGAACGCGTGCCGATGACCCGCATCCGCAAGCGCATCGCCGAGCGCCTGATGCAGTCCAAGAACAGCACGGCCATGCTGACCACCTTCAACGAGGTCGACCTGTCCAAGGTCTCGGCCGCGCGCAAGGATCTGCAGGACGAGTTCGTCAAGGCCCATGGCATCAAGCTGGGCTTCATGAGCTTCTTCGTGAAGGCCGCCGCCAATGCGCTGCAGCGCTTCCCGCTGGTCAATGCCTCGATCGACGGCGATGACGTCATCTATCACGGCTACTCGGATATCTCGATCGCCGTGTCGACCGACAAGGGTCTGGTGACCCCGGTGCTGCGCAACGTCGAGCGCATGTCCTTTGCCGACATCGAGAAGACCATCGCCGACTACGCCAAGAAGGCCCGTGACGGCAAGCTGAGCCTGGAAGAACTGCAGGGCGGCACCTTCACCGTGACCAACGGCGGCACCTTCGGCTCGCTGCTGTCGACCCCGATCATCAACCCGCCGCAGAGCGCCATCCTGGGCATGCACGCCATCAAGGAGCGTCCGATCGCCCAGAACGGCCAGGTCGTGATCGCGCCGATGATGTACCTGGCGCTGTCCTACGATCACCGCATCATCGACGGCAAGGACTCGGTCCAGTTCCTGGTGGACATCAAGAACCAGTTGGAAAACCCGGGCCGCATGCTGTTCGGCCTGTAAGGCCTCCCGCCCCTCCGCGCCTGCGCGGAGGGGTTCTGGTTTTACGGCAATGCACCGCACTGCCCTGCTCTCTCCCCGGCGCCTGCTCGCCACCGGCTTCAAGCGAAGCTCGGGAATGCAACAAGGACTATTTCAATGGCTGAACAATTCGACGTCGTCGTCATCGGTGCCGGTCCGGCCGGCTATCACGCCGCCATCCGCGCCGCGCAGCTGGGCCTGAAGACCGCCTGCATCGACGCGGCCCTGGGCAAGGACGGCAAGCCGGCCCTGGGTGGTACCTGCCTGCGCGTGGGCTGCATCCCGTCCAAGGCGCTGCTGGATTCTTCGCGCCAGTTCTGGAACATGGGCCACATCTTTGGCGACCACGGCATCACCTTCAAGGACGCCAAGATGGACGTCGAGGCGATGGTTGGCCGCAAGGACAAGATCGTCAAGCAGTTCACCGGCGGCATCGGCATGCTGTTCAAGGCCAACAAGGTCGCCGCCTATTACGGCTTCGGTGAGCTGCAGCCGGGCAACGTGGTCAAGGTCACCCAGCACGACGGCTCCATCGTCGAGCTCAAGGGCACCAACGTGATCATCGCCGCCGGTTCGGACTCGATCGAACTGCCGTTCGCCAAGTTCGACGGCGACACCATCGTCGACAACGTCGGCGGCCTGGACTTCACTGAAGTCCCCGCGCGCCTGGCCGTGATCGGCGCCGGCGTGATCGGCCTGGAACTGGGCAGCGTGTGGAAGCGCCTGGGTTCGGAAGTGACCATCCTGGAGGCGCTGCCGGAGTTCCTGGCTGCTGCCGATACCGAAGTGGCCAAGGCGGCCGCCAAGGAATTCAAGAAGCAGGGCCTGGATATCCGTCTGGGCGCCAAGGTCTCCAAGGCCGAAGTGACCGGCAAGGGCAAGAAGAAGGAAGTCGCCCTGACCTACGCCGATGCCGAGGGCGAGAAGACCCTGACTGTGGACAAGCTGCTGGTGGCCGTTGGCCGTCGCGCCGCCACCAAGGGCCTGCTGGCCGAAGGCACCGGCGTCAAGATCAACGAGCGCGGCCAGATCGAAGTGGACGCGCACTGCCACACCGGCGTCGATGGCGTCTGGGCGGTCGGTGACTGCGTGCGCGGCCCGATGCTCGCGCACAAGGGCTTCGAGGAAGGCATCGCCGTGGCCGAGCTGATCGCGGGCCTGCCGGGCCACGTCAACCTCGACACCATTCCGTGGGTCATCTACACCGAGCCGGAGCTGGCCTGGGTCGGCAAGACCGAGCAGCAGCTGAAGGCCGAGGGTATCCCGTACAAGGCCGGCAGCTTCCCGTTCGCCGCCAACGGCCGTGCCGTGGCCATGATCGAGCCGGCCGGCTTCGTCAAGGTGCTGGCGCACGCTGAAACCGACCGCGTGCTGGGCATGCACCTGGTCGGCGCCAACGTGTCCGAACTGGTCCATGAAGGCGTGCTGACCATGGAGTTCAACGGCTCCTCGGACGACCTGGCGCGCATCTGCCACGCCCACCCGTCGCTGTCCGAAGCGGTGCACGATGCGGCGATGGCCGTGAACAAGCGCGCGATCCACAAGGCCAACTGAGCCCTGTAGATGGCGTAACGAAAAACCCCGCTGCGGCGGGGTTTTTTGTGGGCGCATCCGCGTCCCTGGTAGGGCCGGCCGTTGCCGGCTGCGCTTTCTGTTGGGCCTATGTGGAGCCGGCCAGCGGCCGGCACTACCGGTTACGGCCGGAGGCCGGCATACCGATAACGGTGGCGCCAGGCAGCTCTTTCTGTTGGGCCCGCGTGGAGCCGGCCAGCGGCCGGCACTACCTGTCACGGCCGGCGGCCGGCATACCGATAACGGTGGCGCCGGCAGCTCTTTCTGTTGGGCCCGCGTGGAGCCGGCCAGCGGCCGGCACTACCGGTTACGGCCGGAGGCCGGCATACCGATAACGGTGGCGCCGGGCAGCTCTTTCTGTTGGGCCCGCGTGGAGCCGGCCAGCGGCCGGCACTACCGATAACGGGTCGGCCGCTCTTCCCGGCAAATGTGGAGCCGGCCAACGGCGACCGCTGCCGGTCGCGGCCGGCATACTGGCACCGCCGCCACAACGGCCATCAGGCGCGCTTGGCGTTCTTCTCCGGCGCCGCCACGGCCGGCGCCTTCGGCGGATCCTCGCAGATGCGGTGCTGCGCGACCACCTCGCCCACCTTCCATTCCTTCACCACCCGGCAATGTTCCTTGGGGGCGTCCTTGGTGGGCGTTAGATCAGCATCTGCCTCGCTGGCCTTCTGCCGCTCCACCCAGGCCGTGGGCGGGTCAGCGGCAAGCGCCGGTGCGGCCAGCGACAGCGCGATCAGACCTGCGCACATGCGATTCATGCGATCCACGCGATTCATGCGGCCACCGGGCCACCGCCCAGCAACCGCGCCGGCAGCAGAAGGAGCGCGCGCAGGAACGCGAACAGTGCCGTGAAGGTAATCCCGACCAGACGCAACGGAAGGCTCACCAACCAGATGAACGGCCATGCCACCAAAGCCAGGATTGCCAGCGGCCAGCACAGCACGAACAGCAGGCACCACACGCCAAGCGCCAACAGGGTCTTCATCGTCGGTCTCCACCGCACCGGGCGTCATTGCCCACGGTTCTACACTGCGACCGCGCCGATGGGCCCGCAAGGCGCACGCGACGAACACCGACCAGCGCCGACGGACGCGGAAATACGCGGATGAAGAACAGGGAATCGGGTGAAAATCACCGGCAGCGCGCGAATGGGGCCGAGAGGTAGAGCCGAGCCATGCTCGGCTGACCATAGCCGAGAGGTAGAGCCGAGCCATGCTCGGCTGGCCAGAGGCGGAGGTAGAGCCGAGCCATGCTCGGCCGGCCATAGGCGGGAGGTAGAGCCGAGCCATGCTCGGCTGACGCACCCGGAGCGCTGCCGGAAGAGCAGCAGAGCATGGCTCGGCTCTACCCTGCTCCGGGACCGGTGCCGAAGCGTACCGACCAACGGTCGGCACCTACCCGGTTCGGATTCACCGGATTCACCGGACTCACTGGATTAAACGGACTCACCGGACTCACCGGATTAAACGGACTCACCGGATTCACCGGATTGCCAACCCACGGCCGCCACCACCGTCACACCCGCAGCGTCACACCTGCAGCCTCACACCTGCAGCGTCACTCGAACGACCCCACCGAGTCGTGCGACAGGTTGTCGAAGCGCGTGTATTCACCGAAGAACTTGAGCTTGCACGCGCCGGTCGGGCCGCCTCGGTGCTTGCCGATGATGATCTCGGCCAAGCCCTTGTCCGGCGAGTTTTCCTTGTTGTAGTAATCGTCGCGGTAGATGAACACGATCATGTCCGCGTCCTGCTCGATAGCGCCGGATTCGCGAAGGTCGGCCATCACCGGGCGCTTGTCCGTACGCGTTTCCAGCGAGCGGTTGAGCTGGGACAGCGCGATCACCGGCACGTTGAGTTCCTTGGCCAGGCCCTTCAACGAACGCGAGATCTCCGAGATTTCGGTCGCGCGGTTTTCGCTGTTGCCCGGCACGCTCATCAGCTGCAGGTAGTCGATCACGATCAGGCCCAGGTCGTGCTCGCGCTTGAGGCGACGGCACTTGGAGCGCAGGATTTCTGGCGACACGCCCGGCGTGTCGTCGATGAAGATCTTGGTTTCCTTCAGCATGCGGATGGCGCCGGTGACCCGGCTCCAGTCCTCATCTTCCAGCTGGCCGGTACGCAGCCGCTGGGCGTTGATGCGGCCGTTGGAGGAAATCAGACGCATCGCCAGCTGCGAGGCGGACATTTCCATCGAAAACACCGCCACGCCCTTCTTGGACTTGATCGCCGCGTACTCGGCGATGTTCAGGGCAAAGGTGGTCTTGCCCATCGCCGGACGCGCAGCCAGGATGATCAGGTCGGTCGGCTGCAGGCCGGAGGTCATCGCGTCGAAATCCGCGTAGCCGGTCGGCAGGCCGGTGATGTTGCCGCCGTTCTCGAAGCGGTTGCGCAGCTCTTCGAAGGCGTCCTTCAACGCGCCGGGCATCGCCACGAAATCGGTGCGGCCGCGGGCGCCCTGTTCGGCGATCGCGAACACCGACTTTTCCGCCGCCGACAGCAGCTCGCTGCTTTCGCGGCCTTCGGGCTGGAAGCCGTCGTTGACGATGTCGGTGCCGACCTGGATCAGCTGGCGCAGCACCGCCTTGTCGCGCACGATCTCGGCGTAGGCGGCAATGTTGGCCGCCGACGGCGTGGTGCTGGCCAGTTCGATCAGGTAGGCGCCATCGCCGACCAGCTCCATCCGCCCCTGCGATTCGAACCACTCGCCCAAGGTCACCGCATCGAACGGACGATCGCGCTCGGACAGCTCGCGGATCGCACGGTAGATCATCTGGTGGTCGCGACGGTAGAAATCTGTCTCGGTCAGCTGATCGTTGATGCGGTCGTAGCTTTCCGGGGCGAGCATCAGTCCGCCCAGCACCGCCTGCTCGGCCTCGATCGAATGCGGGGGCACGCGCAGCTGGTCGATCCGCGATTCATCGCGGTCGAAACGGTCACCGCGGTCTTTGCGGTCGGAACGGAAGCCAGAGCGGGCGGACATATCGAGGCGTACTTCCTGCAGTGCGGAGCATGGGGCATGGTAGGCACGGAGCGACCGCCACAGCCATGCACAACCCTGTGGATAAGCGGTGGATGAGCTGGGTATACCGGCAGTTGCCGGCAGCATCGGCCGCAGCCGTCGCATTTCGTGCGACAGGCGCCGTTGCGGCGCCCGCCGTGCCACCATTATCGCAGAAGCGCCCGGCTCAATGCTGACCGCCGTGGGTGGCGATCCAGGCCAGGAACTTGTCCACGAAGCCCTGCAGGAACGTCTTCGTGGCCTCGTTGCCGATGTTGCCCGCCTCGTCGATCAGGCCATCCTTGAAGTGCAGGAACACCTCCGGCTGGCCGAGCACCGGCACGTCGAGGTAGGCCAGCACATTGCGCAGGTGCTGCTGGGCCAGCGCGGTGCCGATCACCCCGATCGAGGCCCCGGCCACCGCCGCCGGCTTGCCGGCGAACGCGCTGTCGCCGTAGGGACGCGAGCCCAGGTCGATGGCGTTCTTGAGCACGCCGGGGATCGAGCGGTTGTACTCGGGGGTGATGAACAGCAGCGCGTCGGCGTCACGGATCTGCTTTTTCAGGCGCACGCCCTGGGCGGGGTAGTCCTTGTCGAAATCCTGGTTGTAGAGCGGCAGGTCGCCGATCTCCACGTACTCAAAACGCGCTTTGCCGGCCGCCAGTTTCTCCAGCGCATGGGCCAGCGCCTTGTTGTGCGAGCCCTTGCGCAGGCTGCCGACCAGTACCGCGATCTTCACTTCGGCCATGGGGATGTCTCCGTTTGGGGGAAACCCCGAGCCTAGGCGGGCGCACCTTCGGCGACGGTGAAGGGGGCCCGGCCAGGCGCCCACACCGCGCAGGGTGGAGCCACCCCATGGGTGGCTGCCTTTCCACCACACATCATCGGCACGTCAGCCACGCATGGCGTGGCTCTACCCTCCAGCACCCCGCAAGGTAGCGCCACCCCATGGGTGGCTGCCTTTGCACCACAGATCATCGGCACGTCAGCCACGAATGGCGTGGCCCTGCCCTCCAGCACCCCGCACGGTAGCGCCACCCCATGGGTGGCTGCGCACTCTCAACCGCGCTCGACGCCCGCGCGCACCTCGCGCCAGTGCGCCTGCCAGGCCTGGAACATCAGCACGTTCCACAGGTGCGTGTGCCATTTGCGCTCGCCCTGCTTGAACTGCTGCCACAGCGGCGCCACCGCCTCCACGTTGAACACACCCTCCGCGGCCAGCCGCGCCGGATCGAGCAGTTCGTCGGCCCAGCCGCGCAGGTCGCCCTTGAGCCACGCGCTGACCGGCGCCCCGAAGCCGCGCTTGGGGCGGTGCACCATGTCCTGCGGCACATAACGGCCCAGCACGCGCTTAAGCAGGTATTTGCTGACCCCGTCTCGGTGCTTCATCGACAGCGGCAGCGACCAGGCGAACTCGGCCACCCGCCAGTCCAGCAACGGCGCGCGCGCCTCCAGGCTGACCGCCATGCTGGTGCGGTCGACCTTGCACAGCAGGTCATCGGGGAGATAGGTGTTGAAGTCGGCCAGCATCATCGCGTCGGCCGGCGAGCCGGCGCCGTGCAGCGGGTCGGCCAGGTCGTAGAAGCTGCCGGCCCCGGTGGCCCCCTTCACCGCCGCGACCGGGTCGCGCCAGCGCGAGATGCGGTTGCGGTACACATCGCCGATGCCGCGCGCGCCAGTCTCGGCCAGCAGCGCGGCCAGGCCGCCGGTGCGCGAGGCCTCACCCTGGGTCTGCGAATGGGCCGCCATCCAGCGCCGCAGCGGTGCCGGCACTTTGCCGAGCATCGCCCAGTTGCGCAGCGCACGCTGGTAGCGGCTGTAGCCGAAGAACAGCTCATCGCCGCCGTCGCCCGACAGCGCCACGGTGACCGACCCGCGCGCCAGCCTGGCCACCAGCGCGGTGGGCACCTGCGAGGCATCGGCAAAGGGCTCGTCGAACATCGCGGGCAACTGTGGCACCACCGCCAGCGCGTCGGCGCCGCTGACATACAGCTCGGTGTGATCGGTGCCCAGGTGTTGCGCCAGCGCCTTGGCCAGCGGCGCCTCGTCGTGATCCGAATCCTGGAACCCGATGCTGAAACTGTGGATCGGCGTGGACGACTGCGACTGCATCAGCGCGGCCACCACCGATGAATCGGTGCCGCCGGAGAGGAATACGCCGACCGGCACGTCGGCCACCATCCGCAGCCCCACCGCGTCACGCAGCAGGCCGTCCAGCTGCGCCTCGGCATCGTCGTCGCTGCCGATGAACGGCAACGCCAGCGCCTGCTGCATGCGCTCGCGCGCATTCCAGAACGGCACCTGCTGCTGGTCCGGCCGGTGTGCGGCGGCACCGGCGGCAACGGTGGCCGCGTCCAGGCGCAGCACCCGCCCCGGCATCAGCTTGAAGCAGCGCGCATGGATGCAGTGCGGGGCGGGAATGTAGTCCAGCCGCAGCAGCAGGGTCAGCGCGTCGCGGTCGACGTCGTTGTCGAAGGCCGGGTGCTGCCACAGCGCCTTCAACTCCGATCCGAACACCAGCGCATCGCCGGCCCAGCCGTAATACAGCGGCTTCTTGCCGACCCGGTCGCGGGCCAGCCAAAGACACTGCTCGGCGTGGTCCCAGAGCGCGATGGCGAACATGCCGTTCGCACGCTGCAGGGTTTCATCCAGCCCCCACGCCACGAACGCGGCCAGCAGCACCTCGGTGTCGGAGTGCCCGCGGAAGTGGTGCCCCAAGGCCTCCAGCTCGGCACGCAGCGTGGCGAAGTTGTAGACCTCGCCGTTGTAGGCAAGCACGTAGCGCCCGTCGTCGGACGCCATCGGCTGGTGGCCCAGCGGCGACAGGTCCAGGATGCTCAGCCGCCGATGCGCCAGCGCGATGCCGCGCCCGGCATCGGCCCACACCCCGCTGTCGTCCGGGCCACGATGGATCAGCGCGTCGCCCATGCGTCGCGCCAGCTCTTCCAGTGCTGCCTGCTCCGCTACCGGAGCCGGCAGCAGCATTCCTGCCAATCCACACATGCGTCAGAGATCCTGCGCCAGTACCCGGGCGGCGCTTACCAGCGCATTGTCGCTTGGAAGCACGCACATTGCTGCCCCCGCCAGCGGCGTATAGGTATCGGCACCGCTGACCCGCTGCAACGGCAGGTGGCCCAGGCCTGCTTCGACCAACGCGGTGATGACGCCCTCGCCCACCCCGGCGCTGTGCCGGCCCTCATCGACCACCAGCACACGCTGGGCGTCGGCCGCCTGTTCGGCGATGAAACCGGCATTGAGCGGCACCAGCCAGCGCAGGTCCACCACCCGCACCTGCCAGCCCAGCTCGGCCTGGATGGTGCGCGCCGCGCGCAGGCTCATCGGTACGCCGTTGCCATAGGTGAAGACCACCAGGTCGCTGGCCTCCGGCGCATATACCCGCCCCTCCCCCGGCAACATCGTCTGCTCCGGCGATGGGTAGGCGAACAGCCACTGGCCGTCGCCCGGGTCGTGCAGATCCTTGGTCATGTACAGCGCGATCGGCTCCAGGAACACCGACACCCGTCCATCGACCCGGGCCAGTGCAGCCAGCGTGCGCAGCATCATCGCCGCGTCGTCGCCCCGCGACGGGCACCCGACCACCAACCCGGGGATATCGCGCAGCGCGGCAATGGAATTGTCGTTGTGGAAGTGGCCCCCGAAGCCCTTCTGGTAGCCCAGCCCGGCAATGCGCACCAGCATCGGGTTGCGGTACTGGTCGTTGGAGAAGAACTGCAGCGAACAGGCCTCGCCACGCAGTTGGTCGGCCGCGTTGTGCAGGTAGGCCAGGTACTGGATCTCCGGGATCGGCAGCATGCCCAGGTTGGCCAGGCCCTGGGCCATGCCCAGGATCATGGTTTCGTCCAGCAGCGTGTTGAACACCCGGCGCGGACCGAATGCCTTGAGCAGGCCCTTGCTGACCGTATACACCCCGCCCTTCTGCGCCACGTCCTCGCCGAACAGCAGCGTGGACGGGTACTTGGCCATCAGTTCGTGCAGACCCTGGTTGATCTGGATCGCCAGGTGCCGCGGCGGTTGCCGCTCGGGCAGCTGCGCCTCGCTGCCGAAGGCCGCCAGGCGCGCGTCGGCTGCGGCCACCCGGCCGGCCTCGGCCTGCACCGCCGCCGGCGAGTACGGCGCCAGCGGGGCCACGATCTGCGCCAGGCCTTCC
Source organism: Stenotrophomonas sp. P5_A9 (assembly GCF_056400525.1). Taxonomy (NCBI): domain Bacteria; kingdom Pseudomonadati; phylum Pseudomonadota; class Gammaproteobacteria; order Lysobacterales; family Lysobacteraceae; genus Stenotrophomonas; species Stenotrophomonas sp. P5_A9. Next base: position 16,083 of record NZ_JBFULC010000052.1, on the reverse strand, counting down.
AGCTTGGGACGTCGGTCGGCCTCGGCGGCAGCGGCAAAGCAGCGCGCGCGCATCGCCTCGTAGCGCTGCAGCAGCGTTTGACGATCCATCCACCCCGTTTCCAGCGCGATCTGCGCCGAGCGCAGCAGCGGATCGGCGGCTTCGGCCGCGCACAGTTCCGGCAACGGCCGCCACTCGATTTCGAAATCGGTGCCGGCATGGCCCATCAGCCGCGTGGTGCGCAGGTGCAGGAAGGTCGGCCGCCGCGTGCGCCGGCAGTGCTCCAGCGCGCGTTGCACCTGTGCATGGCCGCTGGCCAGGTCCAGGCCATCGGCAAAGAAGTAGTCCAGGCCCGGACGGTGGCTGAAGTTCTGCGCGATCCAGCCGTCCGGGGTTTTCACCGAGATGCCGATGCCGTTGTCTTCGCAGACGAACAGCACCGGCGCCGGCAGCCGCTGGTAAGCCGCCCAGGCGGCGGTATTGAAGGCGGTCTGCGCGGTGGCGTGGTTGGAAGAGGCATCGCCGAAGGAGCAGATCACCACGCTGTCGTCGGGGATGGGCAACGTGTGCCCGATGCGCCGCCCGCTCTCGATGGCCATGGCCGTGCCCAACGCCTTGGGCAGGTGCGAGGCGATGGTGGAGGTTTGCGGCAACACCCACAGCGGCTTGCTGCCCCACACCTTGTGCCGCCCGCCACTGGCCGGGTCATCGCAACTGGCGGCAAATGACAGGGCCGCATCCAGCACGGGATCCATGTCCGGCAACTGGCGGAAGCGCTCGGCCATGAACGCGCCGGAACGGTAATGCAGGAACGCCGGATCGGTGTGCCGCGCCAGCCGCGCCACCAGCGCGTTGCCCTCGTGGCCGGACGAGCCGATGGTGTAGAAAACCTTGTTCTGCACGCGCAGTACGCGCGCCATCAGGTCCAGGTGGCGGCTGATCAGCTGCGACTCGAACAGCGCATCGAAGCCCTGCGCATCCAGCGTGCTGCCCGGCAGGATCGGCGCGTCAGGCGCAGGCCGCGGGGTCGGATCGCCCTGCCACTGCTGCACGAAGTCGATGAAGTTGGCGTCGCAGATCTCGGCCCGGTTGAGGGCTTTCATGCGGGCGGGAATCGGATCGGGAACCACGGCAAACATCCATCAGCCTCCGTGACGCGCGGCCAAAGCGACCACGCCGGAAGTCTGGCCGCAACCCGCGCCGCTTGCCAAGCGCGGGTGCAGCATGGCCATCAGCCGGCGCGGCGCGCCCGCCATTGCTCGCGCGACTGGCCCCAGATTTCAATGGGCTTGCCGCCGTGCGGTGGAGGGAGTTCGCCCATGCGCAGCAACGTGCTGCCGAGCTTGCGCGCGACGACCTTGGAATTTTCGTTGGCCGCATCGATGGTGTGGATCACCTCGTCCCAGCCCAGTGTGGCAAACGCCCAGTCGATGCTGGCAACGGCCGCTTCCGGTGCATAACCGCTGCCCCAGCTTTCGCGCCGGATGCTCCAGCCGACTTCAGTGCCCGGCCAGTCCAGCGGCTGCCACGGCCCCATCCGACCGACCCAGTCGCCGCTGCTCTTTTCGATCACCGAAAACATCGAGAAGCCATACAGATGCCAGCTGCCGGCCAGGCAACTGAAGCTTCGCCAGGCCTGCGAAGGCGCCTGTACGCCACCGAGGTGCTGCATGACCTCCGGGTCGGTACAGAACCGCAGGAATGCGTCGAAGTCTTCCGCGCGCGGCGGGCGCAGGATCAGCCGTTCGGTTTCCAGCTGCAGGTCGAAAATGCTCATGCCGATGCCTGTTGATGTGCCGGCATCGATCTTGGCAGACGCGGCTCGCCCAGGCCAATGGATGTCATTGATCGGGCCTGCCCGTTGGGCTGGCGGCGGCAGCAAAACGCAACAGGCCGGACTAGGCCGGCCTGTTGCTCGCCCCATCACGCGGCGCGAAACATTACTGCTTGTTCGAATCCAGTGCCGCGGTCTGGGTGACCAGCTGGCCATCGATCACCGGCAGGCGATCGCTGCTCGGCTTGTTGTCCATCTTCACGGTCTTTTCGGCGCCATCGTAGCGGTAGGTCACGTTGTAGCCGGTGACCGCGTTGCTGGTGCCCATCGGAATGCGGTTGCCCGGCTTGCTGGCCATGCGCATGGTGCCGGTGGTGCCGTCTTCGTTGCGGTAGGTCACGTTGTAGCCGGTGACCTTGGTCGACTCGGAGGTCGCCGTTTCGGTATGGCACTGGCGCTCGGTACGGTTGACCACGCGGCCACCGACGTGACGCTTGTCGACCGTGTTGCCGATCAGGCCACCGGCCACGGCGCCTGCCGCGGTGGCGGCCTTGCGACCATTGCCGCCGCCGACCTGGTTGCCGAGCAGGCCACCGATGACCGCACCGGCGACGGTGCCGCCGACGTTGCCGTCGCGCTCGGGCAGACGCTCCTGCACGACCACGTCCTGGCAGACTTCATGCGGGGTCTGGGTGGTGGAGGTTTCGCGCACCGGCTCGGTACCGATCACGGTGGCGTAGGCCTTTTCCTTCCTGGTCAGCGGATCGACCTTGACGATATCGGCGTATTCCAGCTTGCCCGCCTTGTCCTGGACCGCGACCGCATCGGTGCGCGACCCGTCGTCGGCCAGCGGGGTGGTGTCCAGGGTGGGCCGGGTCTGCGTCGCCGTCACCGGATCGGGGGCGGACGAGCCACTCTTCATGAAGGCGGCGGTGGCGATGCCGCCGACGAGCAGCGCGCCAGCGGCGACCAAAGCAGTGGTGGTGGTACTTTTCATAACCGGCTCCCTGCGGACGATCCGCAACGTTCTTGAGCGGATTCCAGCATGCGGTGCCTGAACGGAATCTCCACAGTGCGTGCACACCACCCTTACCCATTCAGGTTCTGTGTCGCTGGGGCTCGTGATAGCGTTTACAGCATCTGTCCGAGGAGAGCGTCATGGCCAATCCCCTGCTGCTGCCGATGCTGGAATGGGCGCGTCGGTTGTGCTATCCCACCTTGTTCAAGCTCACCGCCGGCCTGTTCGCGCTGACCCTGTTCATTCCCGATCCGGTGCCGTTCGTGGACGAGATCCTGCTCGGCCTGGGCACGTTGCTGCTGGCCAACTGGAAGAACCGCAGCGCGGCCGTGCCGCCGGCCCTGCCGGGCAAGCGCCGCGCGTGATCCTGGTCGACAGTCATTGCCACCTTGATGCCGGACAGTTCGATGCCGACCGTCCCGAGGTGATTGCGCGGGCGCGTGCGGCGGGGGTGGGCACGCAGGTCGTGCCAGCGGTGACCGCCGCCAGCTGGCCGAAGCTGCGCCAGACCTGCCAGATGGCCCAGGGACTTCATCCGGCCTACGGGCTGCACCCGATGTTCCTGGCCGAGCACCGGGCCGAACATCTTGACGAACTGCGTGGCTGGATCGAGCGTGAGCGCCCGTGCGCGGTTGGCGAATGCGGGCTGGATTTCTTTGTCGAGGGGCTGGATGCGGAGCTGCAGCAGCAGTACTTCGTGGGACAACTGCGGCTGGCGCGCGAATTCGATCTGCCGGTGATCGTGCATGCACGGCGTGCGGTGGATGCGGTGATCGCCGCGATCAGACAGGTGGGCGGGCTGCGTGGCGTCGTCCACAGTTTCCCGGGCAGTCCGGAGCAGGCCGCGCACCTGCACAAACTGGGTTTTCTGGTGGGACTGGGCGGCCCATTGACGTACGACCGTGCGCAGCGGTTGCAGCGGCTTGTGGCACAGATGCCGCTGGAACAGCTGCTGCTGGAAACCGACGCGCCGGACCAGCCGGATGCGGGCATCCGTGGCGAACGCAACGAGCCTTCGCGGCTGCCGGTGATCCTGGAGACGGTGGCGCGGCTGCGCGGGCAGCCGGCCGAGGAGATTGCCGCGCGGACCACGGCCAACGCGCGCGCACTATTCGGCCTTGCCGATCCCCACTGAACCCTCTGACTGCTGCAGGTGTCCGCGCCCGATGCCGCACCAGCACAGCGCACCTACCAACACCAGCAGTCCTGCCGAAATGCCGATCGATGCGTGCATGCCTCGCATGAAGGCATCTGACGCGCCATTTCCTATCAAATTACCGAATATGGCGACCCCAAGCATGCCGCCGACCTGCCGCGCGCAGTTGAGCACACTGGACGCGATGCCTGCTCGCGACCCGTCAACCGAGGCGAGCGTGGCATTGGTCATCGTCGGCACCACCAGCGCCACTCCGCTGGCCGCCAGCACCATCGGCACGATCAAGGGCGCGTAGCCGCCCCCGATGCTGACCGGCATCAACAACAGGTAACCGAGCGCCGCCAGCAGCAGCCCGGTCACCATCAGGACTCTCGGCCCGACGCGTGCAATGAGACGCCCTGCCAACACATTGACCGCCATCAGCACCACCGTCATGGGAAGGAAGGCCAGCCCGGCCTGTTGTGGCGACAGATGCTGTTGTGTCTGGAAGAACAGGCTGAAGACGAAAATCAGGCCGTAGTACGCAAAATTCACCGCTACACCTGCCAGCGAGACGACGGAGAACGTACGGATACGGAACAATGTCAATGGCAGCATGGGCGAAGCGCTGCGGGCTTCGATCCGGAGGAAGGCCAGGGTCGCGAGGACGGCCAGCAGCGCGCCACCTTGCACCAGCCCATGTCGCCACCCAAGCTGGCCGGCTTCGATCAGCGCCGTGGCCATCGCTGCCAGCGCGAGGATCGCAGCCGCCTGTCCGCGCCAGTCGAGATCGCGCTGATGACGGCCGCCAGAGGGCGCCGCATGCCGCAGCGTCAGATACATTCCGATCAGGCCGATCGGAAGATTGACAAGAAATACGCCTCGCCAGCCTGCGTGCGTCACCAGTATGCCTCCCAATACCGGCCCAGCCGCCAGAGAGGCACCACCCAGCGCGCCCCACCATCCGACCGCGCGGCTACGCGCCCGGTTGTCGGGATACGCCTGCCGCAGCATGACCAGCGAATTGGGCACCAGCAACGCTGCGCCCACGCCCTGGATCAGTCGGGCCGCGACCAACACCGCCAGGCCGCCGGCAAGCCCGCAGGCGGCCGATGACAGCGTGAATACCGCCAGGCCGGAGAGAAACAGGCGACGCGCACCAAAGCGGTCACCGAGGGTGCCACTGGTCAGCAGCAATGCGGCAAACGCCAGGGTATACGCGTTGACAACCCACTGCAGACCGGCCACATCGGTTGAAAATTCACGCCGCAGCGCATCCAGGGCCACGTTGACCACACTGATGTCCAGCAGGACGACGACCAATCCCAATGCCGAAGCCCAAAGCGTGCCGCGCGCGGATGTAGCAGAAACCGTCATGAAGTACCTACCAGCGGGGGAGACGGGTCATGCTAGGCTCCGACGTTAGGCTCGAAAATTCCCCGAAACCTCACTCCAGACTTGCGAAAACGCACAGATGTTTGATTGGGAGGATATCCGTCACTTCCTTGCGGTTGCCCGCGCAGGCACCCTTTCCGGTGCCGCCAGAGCCCTGCAGGTGGACCATGCCACGGTCAGCCGTCGCGTCGCCGCGCTGGAGAGCGAGCTCCAGGTGTCGCTTGTCGAGCGCCTACCGCGCTCGTGCCGGCTTACCTCGATGGGCGTACAGATATACGAGCAGGCCAAACTGATGGAAGCCTCCGCCTTCAGCGTGGCCCGCTTGAGCCGCGCCAGCCAGGAAGCGACGGATGTCAGAGTGACCCTCAGTGCGCCGCCGGTCCTGGTCGCGCACCTTCTGGCGGAACGGTTCGTCGATTTCAGGGCAGGGCATCCCGGGATTCAGCTTTCCGTGTCGGCGCAGACCCAGCAGGTATCGCTCAGCCGCCGGGAGGCCGATGTGGCGGTGCGCCTGGTACGCCCCGTCGAAGCCAGCAGCGTCGTGCGCAAGATCGGGCGCATGCCCTTTGCCCTGTATGCCAGCGTGGGCTACGTGTCCACGCATCGTCCCGAAGACTGGACCTTCATTGCGTATGACACCCAGTTCGCAGACATGCCCCAGCAGCAGTGGTTACTGGGCGTGGCCGGCAGCCGGCGCGTGGGGTGCGAACTCAGCGACATCAGCAGTCATCGGGCCGCAGCGCTGGCCGGGGCTGGCGTAGCAGGATTGCCTTGCTTCCTTGGCGATGCAGCCCCCGGGCTGACGCGGCTGGACCATGACGGCGCGCCATTCGCGCGCGATATCTGGCTGGTAGTACACCGTGATCTGCGGCGCTCGGCATCGGTGCGAGCCGTCATGGATTTCGTCGCGGACGCCATCGCCGCGCGACCCGGTCTTGGGATGGAAGTGTAGGCGCGCAGCGCAGCCGACCAACGGTCGGCTCTACGTGTTCGCGGTTGCCGGCGTCTTCATCAGCATTTCCAGCGCCTTGCCCACTGCCGCAAAGGCGAACGCGCCGGTGATGTGGGTGGCCGCGCCGAGGCCGGCGCCGCAGTCCAGCTTCAAGGCCGCATCCGCGCCGAGGTTCGGGCGGATGCCGCACACGCTGCCGTCGGCCTGCGGGTACTTCACGTTCTCCAGCGAATACACCGCCGGCACACCGAAGTAGCGCGACGCGTTCTTCGGGAAGTTGAAATCGCTGCGCAGCTTCTTGCGGATCAACGCCATCATCGCGTCGTGCTCGGTGCGCGATACATCGCGGATGCGCACCAGGGTCGGATCGGTGCGCCCGCCAGCCGCGCCGACGGTGAGGATCGGCAGCTTGCGGCGGCGGCACCAGGCGATGGTTTCGACCTTGACCCGGAAACTGTCGCAGGCGTCGATCACCAGATCGAAATCGCGGTCCAGCAGCTCCACCATGTTCGACACGGTCAGAAACGAAGCGATCGCATCGACTTGGATGTCCGGGTTGATCGCACGGCAGCGCTCGGCCATCGCCTCGGCCTTGTTGCGGCCGTATTGGCCGGCCAGCGCCGGCAGCTGGCGGTTGGTGTTGGACACACAGATGTCGTCGGCATCGATCAGGGTGAGGTGCCCCACCGCCGTGCGCGCCAGCGCTTCGACCACCCACGAGCCGACCCCGCCCATGCCGACCACCGCCACCCGGCGGGTCGACAGCAGGTCCACGGTGCCCACTCCATACAACCGGTCGATGCCGGCAAATCGTTCGCGCAGTACGTCGTTCATGGGCGAATTTTACCCTCACCGGCCCCGTGCGTACGCCGCATGGACAGGACGCACCGTAAGATCGGCTCAGCCACCCACAAGGACGCCCGCCATGAATCAACCCGCCCCGCCCCGCCGCCCCTCCGCCGCGTATCGCTATCTGTTCGTGGGTGTGCTCGGCCTGGTGGTCGGGTTGATCGCCACGGTAATGGTCTCGCGCGCGATCCAGGCCCGCCAGGATCCGTTCCCGGACGCGCTCATGCACGTGATGAACCGGCAGGTGGAACTGCTGCAGGCCGCACAGGCGCAGAACCGCTGCACGCTGGCCGACAGCGTGCCGCGCCTGCAGACGATGCGCTCGCTGTCCAACGACATGGACGTGGCCTTCCCCGGATTGAAGGACAGCCAGGGCTTCCAGCAGCACGCCAGCGCCTTGCGCGCCACGCTCAACACCGCCCTGGCCGCCCCGCCCACCGACTGCGTGGCCATGGGCAAGGTGGTGGAAAAGATCCAGACCGACTGCAAGGCGTGCCACCAGGATTTCCGCTGATTCATCTGCCAGCCACCCTGCCAGGGTCAGATTGGCGCGCTGTTCACATAACACAGGACAGGATCTGCGGCATGCGCCCCAGACGCATTCGACCATCCCTCTGGCCAGGAGAACCACCATGAAGATCCAACTCATCGCCGCCGCTGCCATCGCCACCGTTGCACTGGCCGGCTGCGCGACCACTTCGCCCGGCTACGGTAGCAGCGGTTACAACAATGGTTACGGCAACAACAACGGTTACAACAATGGGTACAACAACGGCCGCTGTGCCGACTGCGGCATCGTGACCCGGATCAATCAGGTCGCTTCGGGCCGCACCGCCCCGACCGCCACCGGCGCCATCCTCGGCGGCCTCGTCGGCGCCGTTGCCGGCCATGAGATTTCCGACCACACCGGCGGCAGCCGCGGCAACAAGAACATCGCCGCCGCCGCAGGCGCGGTGGGTGGCGCGCTGGCCGGCAACCAGATCCAGAAGAACGTCACCAGCGATACCTTCGACATCAGCGTGCGCATGGATGACGGCCGCACCGTGGTGGTCAACCAGCGCGACCTCGGCGGCATCCGCGAAAACACCTACGTTCGCGTGGTCAACGGCAAGGTCATCCTGCGCTGATCGCACTGGCGCTGATCGCAGAATGAAGAAAGGGCCCGCGCAAGCGGGCCCTTTTGGTGTTGCTACCAGACAGAACCCGGTGGCCGATTAGAGCGGCTTTACCTTGTCCGCCTGCAGGCCCTTCTGGCCGGTGACCACTTCGAACTCGACCGCTTGACCTTCCTTCAGGCTCTTGAAGCCCTGGGATTCGATCGCGCGGAAGTGCACGAACACGTCTTCGCCGCTCTCACGGCTGATGAAACCGAAACCCTTGGCGTCATTGAACCACTTGACGGTGCCCTTCTCTGCCATCTCTGCTACTCCCTAACAGTCTTGTTGTTGGATACGCCCTTAGAGGCGGCTGACAGCAAGGGGGAAGCGAGGTGCATCGATGCAGCGGATCTGGAAGATCTACCATCATCAGGCCACGATCCACGGTGACCTTGCCAAGCTCAGCATCTGCAACTTAACCCGAGCAAAACGAAAAATCAACTGGCAAATACTTTCGGTTGTCAACCCCATTTCCCCTACCATACGGAATAGCATGGACCCTTCATTCATCTTTAACCTGCTAGCCGTCCTGCTGGTGCTGGTCGGTATCGCAGGGATCGTGCTGCCGGCCCTGCCCGGCATCCCCCTGGTCTTCGCCGGGCTGCTGCTGGCGGCCTGGGCCGATGGCTTCGTCCACGTGGGCTGGCTGCCACTGACCCTGCTGGGGATCCTCACCCTGCTCTCCTTCGCGGTGGACATCCTGGCCACCGTGGTCGGGGCCAAACGGGTCGGGGCGAGCGGCAAGGCGCTGTGGGGCACGTTCATCGGCAGCATCGTCGGGCTGTTCTTCATGCCGATCGGGCTGCTGGCCGGGCCACTGCTCGGCGCGCTGGCCGGCGAGTACTGGCACACCCGTGAACTGGGGCGTTCGACCAAGGTGGGCTTCGCCACCTGGCTGGGCATCCTGCTCGGGGTGGCGCTGAAAATGGCGCTGGTGGTGGCCATGCTCGGGCTGTTCGCGTTCGCCTGGCTGGTCTGAACAGCCTGTTTTCACATTCTGCGCACGCCATGGCCGGGCATAACGCCCGGGGAGAACCACACGGTTGCGCTGGCAGGAACGGCCGCCAGCGGCCACACTGTCCCGCTACCCCATTCATTTTGCCACCTGGCCTGCTTTCATGACCCTCCTTCGCCCCCGCTCCGCCCTGTTCACCGCCTTGGCCCTGGCCAGCCCCAGCTTGCCGCTGGCGGCGCAGGAAGCCGCACCGACCCCGGCCTCGCCGGAAGCCTGCGCGCTGGTCGATACCGACGCGGCGCGCCTGGCCTGCTACGACACGCTGTTCGGCCACACCCGCGGCGTGACCGTGGCCGCCGACGCCGCGGCCGTGGCCGCGCAGCAGGCCCGGCGCGAGGAGCGCCAGGCCGCGCGCACCGCCGATGCCGATGCGCCGGCCACGCAGCGTGCCAAGCAGCGCCTGGGCGAACTGTTCAAAAGCGATGGCCATGAGGATGCGCTGGCCAATGCCGGCAAGGGCTCGCTGCTGGACAGCCGCTGGGAACTGGCGCAGGACTCCAAGCTGGGGGCCTTCCAGCTGCGTGCCTACAAGCCGGTCTACCTGCTGCCGGCGTTCTGGACCAGCGACAAGAACCAGACCCCGCAGTCGCCCAATCCGGCCAACACCGTCACCACCCCGCAGCTGCTGGACAGCAACGAGCTGAAGTTCCAGCTCAGCTTCAAGACCAAGGTGGTGGAAAACCTGTTCGGCGACAACGGCGACATCTGGGCAGGCTATACCCAGAGCTCGCGCTGGCAGGCCTACAACGCCGAGAATTCCCGGCCGTTCCGCGAGACCAACTACGAGCCGGAAATCATGATGATGTTCCGCAACGGCTACTCGATCGGGGGCTGGCGCGGGCGCATGAGCGGGATCAGCCTCAACCACATGTCCAACGGCCGCCCCGATCCGTTGTCGCGCAGCTGGAACCGGGTGATCGCCACGATCGGCCTGGACCGCGAGAACTGGGCGTTGGTGCTGCGCCCGTGGTACCGCCTGCCGGAAGACCGCAAGGACGACAACAACCCGGATATCGAGGATTACATGGGTCGTGGCGATGCGACCCTGACCTGGAACCGCAACGGCCACGAAGTGTCACTGATGGCGCGCCACTCGCTGCGCGGCGGTGACCGTTCGCACGGCGCGGTGCAGCTGGACTACGGCTTCCCGATCAGCAACCTGCTGCGCGGCCATGTGCAGGTGTTCGATGGCTACGGCGAAAGCATGATCGACTACAACCACAAGGCGACCTACATCGGCGTGGGCGTGTCGCTGTTGGAATGGTATTGATGGCGGTGACGATCTGGCACAACCCGCGCTGCAGCAACTCGCGCGGGGCGTTGCAGATCCTGCGCGAGCATGGCATCGAACCGACGGTGATCGAATACCTGAAGGACCCGCCCGATCGGACCACGCTGCAGGCCTTGATCGAGGCGATGGGGTGCGGCGCACGCGCGCTGCTGCGGGACAAGGAAACAGCCTATGCGGCGCTCCAGTTGGCTGACCCCGCACTGGACGACGGCGCATTGATCGAGGCGATGCTGCGCCATCCCGAGCTGATCAACCGTCCAATCGTGCGTACCCCGAAAGGCGTGCGCCTGTGCCGCCCACCGGAAACGGTGCTGGACATCCTCCCCGCGTAGTACGCGGGTAGTGGCGGTCAGCCGCCGCAGGTAGCCATGCAGCGGCTGCGGCTCTCGCCGCAGGCCAGCGCCGGCAGTCGGTTGCGGCAGTAATCGGCGCTGGCCTCGCAGGAACGCCGTAGCTCGGGGGTGTCCAGCTTCTCGCAGCGCGCGTCGCGCTGCGTGGCCACGCCGGTACCACAGCGGTCGCCGCTGCCAAATCCCGACCGGCGGGTCATGCAGCTGTCGTGCTGCCGCTGGCATTCGTCCATGCACTGATTGGCCGCGGTGACCTCGCGCAGGCTCGGTGCGGAATAGCTGCCGCCATCGCTGCTGCAGGCAGTCAGCAGCAGCGCCAGCGCAGCCACGTAGAGCATCCTTGGCATGGTGTCACTCCTGGTTGGAAACGTGTCACGTGCGACTTTATCAGGCCCGTGCGCGGTCCAGAACCGGGTGACATCAGCGCCAGTCGGTGATGCCTTCGCGTCGGTAGACCTCGATGAAGGCCGGGCGCGCCTTGAGCCGGTCGGCGTACGCCTTGAGCACCGGCCAGTGATCGCTCGGCGTGGGCATGTTGCGCGACCAGCGCAGCAGCATCACCAACATGAAATCGACCACGCTCAGCTGCGCTCCCAACATGTACGGACCGCCGGCCTGCAGATGGTCGGACAGCCGTTGCCAGGCCGCTTCGAGGCGTTCACGCGCGTGCTGCCGTGTGGCCTCGGCATTGTCCGCGCCGGCCATCTCGTGCGCGTAGAACCACGCGCGATACGCTGGCTGCACGGTATTGGCGCACCAGAACATCCATCGGTAGGCTTCGCCGCGCAAGGGCGTGCCCGGCACGGGCAGCAACCCGGCCTGCGGATGCAGATCGGCCAGGTGCAGTGCGATGGCCGCCGCCTCGGTCAGGACCTGATCCCCCATCACCAGCGTGGGCACTACGCCGGCCGGGTTCAGGGCGAGGTACTCGGCCGATTTCTGCTGCCGCGTGTCGAAGTCGAGCAGCACCAGTTCGTGCGGCACCTCCAGTTCCAGCAGCAGCCAATGCACCACCAGCGAGGCGGTGCTGGTCGATCCGTACAACGTAATGGCCATGCACGCCGCACCTGTCGTGGGAAGCCCCAGATTATGCACTCGCCGCCGAGCGCAGACCATGGATACAGATGCCTGGCTCGCTGTGGCATCACTGTGGCTGTCGGACGGTGCGCTCGGGGCATAGCATGCCGCGCATCTTCATTGCGCCGTGTGCACGCCCATGCCCGATCCCGCCAACCTGCTTGCCTTCGGCCTGATCTCGCTGGGCATGGTACTGACGCCCGGGCCGAACATGATCTACCTGGTGTCACGATCGATCTGCCAGGGGCGCGTGGCCGGGCTGATCTCGCTGGGCGGGGTGGCACTCGGCTTTCTGGTCTACCTGCTGTGCGCCGCGCTGGGCATCACCGCGCTGTTGATGGCCGTTCCGCATGCCTACGACGCGCTGCGCATCGCCGGCGCGCTGTACCTGCTGTACCTGGCCTGGCAGGCGCTGCGCCCGGGCGGACGTTCGCCGTTCCAGCTTCGCGCGCTGGCATCGGACAGCCCGCGCCGCCTGTTCGCGATGGGCCTGTTCACCGCGCTGCTCAATCCGAAGATCGCGGTGATGTACCTGTCGTTGCTGCCGCAGTTCATCCAGCCGCACGGGCATGGCAGCGTGATGGCGCAATCGGTGGCGCTGGGGCTGGTGCAGATCGCCACCAGCGTCAGCGTCAATGCATTGATCGTGCTGGCCGCCGGCAGCATCGCCGCGTTCCTGGCGCGTCGTCCGCGCTGGCAGGCAGTGCAGCGCGGGCTGATGGGCACGGTGCTGGGCGCGCTGGCGGTGCGGATGCTGGTGGACGCACGGCGGTAACGAAGAACGGCGCCTTGCGGCGCCGTCTTTTTTTGATGCGATACCGACCAGCGGTCGATATCTACCGGGTCAGGCCACCACCACCGGGATCTTGCCGATGCGGGCCTGCCATTCGCGCGGGCCGGTGATGTGCACCGATTCGCCGGTGGAATCCACCGCCACGGTCACCGGCATGTCCTGCACGGTGAACTCGTAGATGGCTTCCATGCCCAGGTCGGCAAAGCCGACCACCTTGGCGGCCTTGATCGCCTTGGACACCAGGTAGGCCGAACCACCGACCGCCATCAGGTAGGCCGATTTGTTGTCCCGGATCGCCTCGATCGCCGCCGGGCCACGCTCGGCCTTGCCGACCATGCCCAGCAGGCCGGTCTGCTCCAATACCTGGCGGGTGAACTTGTCCATGCGGGTGGCGGTGGTCGGACCGGCCGGACCCACTACTTCATCGCGCACCGGATCGACCGGGCCGACGTAGTAGATGAAACGGCCCTTGAGGTCGACCGGCAGCGGCTCGCCCTTATTGAGCATGTCCACCATGCGCTTGTGCGCGGCGTCGCGGCCGGTCAGCAGCTTGCCGTTGAGCAGCAGGGTCTGGCCGGGTTTCCAGCTGGCGACGTCTTCCGGGGTGATGGTGTCCAGATCGACGCGGGTGCCCTTGGAGGCGTCGTAGGTGATCTGCGGCCAGTCTTCCAGCGACGGCGGATCGAGCATCACCGGGCCGCTGCCGTCCAGGGTGAAGTGCGCATGGCGGGTGGCCGCGCAGTTGGGGATCATCGCCACCGGCAGGTTGGCCGCGTGGGTCGGGAAGTCCTTCACCTTGATGTCCAGCACGGTGGTCAAGCCGCCCAGGCCCTGCGCACCGATGCCCAGCGCGTTGACCTTGTCGAACAGCTCCAGGCGCAGTTCTTCGGCACGATTGGACGCGCCTCGGGCCTTCAGCTCGTTGATGTCGATCGGCTCCATCAGCGATTCCTTGGCCAGCAGCATCGCCTTTTCAGCGGTGCCGCCGATGCCGATGCCGAGCATGCCCGGCGGGCACCAGCCGGCGCCCATGGTCGGCACGGTCTTGAGCACCCAGTCCACGATCGAGTCGGACGGATTGAGCATGGCGAACTTGCTCTTGGCTTCCGACCCACCGCCCTTGGCGGCGACGATCACCTCCACGGTGTCGCCCGGCACGACCTTGACGTTGACCACGCCCGGGGTGTTGTCCTTGGTGTTGATGCGCTTGCCGGCCGGATCGGCCAGCACCGAGGCGCGCAGCTTGTTGTCCGGGTAGTTGTAGGCGCGGCGCACGCCCTCGTTGGCCATGTCTTCCACGCCCATCGTGGCATCGTCCCAACGCACGTTCATGCCGATTTCCAGGAACACGGTGACGATGCCGGTGTCCTGGCAGATCGGCCGGTGGCCTTCGGCGCACATGCGGGAATTGATCAGGATCTGGGCCATCGCTTCCTTCGCGGCCGGCGATTCCTCGCGCTCGTAGGCGGCGCCCAGGCTCTTGATGTAATCGACCGGGTGGTAGTACGAGATGTACTGCAGCGCGTCGGCGATGGACTGGATGAGGTCTTCCTGCTTGATCGATGTCACGACTTGCTCGCTTGCTGGAGGCTGGCGGGGGTTGAACCGCCGATTTTAACAACTACGGCCCGGCCGCGTTGAGAATCGCTCGCGGCCACGGCATCTGGTGCACAGTGGTCGCCCAGCCCCCTGTCACAGCGGCCCGCCCTGCGGCGTCCTCCCGGCATGACCCCGACCGATATCTTCCAGACCCACCGCCCCCGCCTGTTCGCCCTGGCCTACCGCCTGCTGGGCAGCCGCAGCGACGCCGAGGACATCGTCCAGGACGCCTGGCTGCGCTGGCAGGGCGCCGACACCGCCGCGGTCCGCGACCCGGAGGGCTGGCTGGTCACCGCCACCACGCGGCTGGGGCTGGACCGGCTGCGCGCCGTACGCAATGCCCGGATTCAGTACGTGGGGCCGTGGCTCCCCGAACCGCTGGAAATCGCGCTCGATCCCGATCCGCTGCACGACCCGGCGCAGCGGCACGCGCGGGCCGACGAGGTCTCGGTGGCCTTCCTTGCCCTGCTGGAGCAGCTGAAACCGGACGAGCGCGCCGCGTTCCTGCTCAAGGACGTGTTCGACTACGACTACCCCGAGATCGCCCCGCTGCTGGACCACAGCCCGGCCAATTGCCGCCAGCTGGTGCATCGCGCGCGCCAGCGGCTGCAGGCCGGCAAGCCACGCTTCGATGCCTCGCCCGCGCAGCACCGCGATCTGCTGACCCGCTTCATGGATGCCTCCCAGCGTGGCGACCAGGCCGCGATCCTGTCGCTGCTGCACGCCAATGCGGCGATGGTGTCCGACGGTGGTGGTCGGGTCACCGCGGCGATCCGACCACTGCTCGGCGCCGAGCGCATCGCGCAGCTCTACTGGGCCATCGCCCGGCGCAACGGCGCGCATCCGGCACGGATCGGCTACGTCAACGGCGAGCCGGCCATCCTGCGTTTCCAGGGTGCGCAGCTGCACTCGATCACCCTGGTCAGCATCGATGGCGAGCGCATTGCGCAGGTGCTGAGCGTGCTCAATCCGGAAAAACTGACCGCGCTTGTCACAGCCGGCGATGTGGGCGCGTCCTCCTGATGAAGACGGCCGATGTGGCCGTCATGGAGTCGCCCGATGTCCACTTCGCCCCGCGTTCCGTATTTCCGTCTGGCCAACGAGGCCATCAAAGGCCTGCTGGCCACCAGCAAGGCCGTGCATGACAGCTCGATCGATCCGACGCTGATGGAGCTTGTGTTCCTACGCGTCTCGCAGATCAACGGCTGTGGTTACTGCATGGATATGCATGGCACGGCATTGCGCAAGGGCGAGATCGAGCCGCGCAAGCTCGATACGCTGCCGGCGTGGCACGAAAGCCGTTTCTTCGATGCGCGCGAACGCGCCGCGCTGGGCTGGGCCGAGGCGCTGACGCGGCTGCCCGACGGCGCGCCCTCGGACGCTGCGTTCGATGCGCTGGCGCCGCACTTCGATGAAAAAGGCATCAGCGACCTGAGCGTGGGCGTGGCCGTGATCAATGCCTGGAACCGGCTGGGCGCCGGGCTGCTGCCGCCGCTGCCGTAACCCGGTAGTGCCGGCCGCTGGCCGGCTCTCCGTACACCCATCCCGCCCGGTAGCGCCGGCCGCTGGCCGGCTCTCCGTACACCCACCCGCCCGGTAGTGCCGGCCGCTGGCCGGCTCTCCGTACACCCACCCCGCCCGGTAGTGCCGGCCGCTGGCCGGCTCCACGAACATCCAACCACCGCGCGGAGCCGGCCAG
>NZ_JBFULC010000051.1:0-50795 GCF_056400525.1 Stenotrophomonas sp. P5_A9 | reverse complement strand
CCGCCGCACGCCGCGCGGCCGCGGAGAAGGCCGCCGCCGACAAGGCCGAGAAAGCCGCGGCTGCCAACGGCACCCGTCCGCCGCCGCGCCCGGGCAAGACCCCGCCGGCCGTGGCCTCGGCCCCGCCGCCGAAGGTGGGCGGGCTGGGCTGGCCACTGTCGGGCAACCTGCTGGCCCGCTACGGCGGCAAGCTGCCCGATGGGCGCACCAGCAGCGGCGTGCTGATCGGCGCCGCTGCCGGCAGCACGATCACTGCCGTGGCCGATGGCACGGTGGTGTTCTCAGACTGGATGACCGGCTACGGCATGATCCTGATCGTCGACCATGGCAACGGCTACATGAGCCTGTACGCGCACAACGACACCCTGCTGCGCGACGCCGGCGCCACGGTGAAGAAGGGCGACCCGGTGGCCAAGGTCGGCAACTCCGGTGGACAGGGCGTGACCGCGCTGTATTTCGAGCTGCGCCGCAACGGGCAGCCGGTCGATCCGGGCAGCTGGCTGCAGCGTCGCTGACACCCAGCCCAACGGCGCGCTGTCCATGCGCGCCGGGTTCAACGGGAATTTATCGTCGCTTCGCGCATAATCGGGCGACGCACCCAGTGCGTGTTTTCCGTCCCCCGCCGACCTGGAGTGCTTCATGCGCGTAGCCCGTTCCGCCACCTTGCTGCTGGCCCTGTTGCCCGCTGTGTCCTGGGCGCAGCAGACCAGCGAGGCTGCCAGCAGCGCCAGCGATGCCGCCAGCAGCGAAGAGGCGGTGACATCGAAAGTGCCGCTGGAGGAAATCCGGCGCTACGTGGCGGTCTACAACGCGGTCCGCGCCGCCTACGTGGACCCGGTGGATGACAAGAAGCTGATGCAATCGGCCATCCGTGGCCTGTTGCTCGACCTGGATCCGCACAGCACCTATTTCGACAAGGAAGACGCCGAGGCCTTCGACGAACAGGCCACCGGCGCCTACGACGGTATCGGCGTGGAGCTGCAGCAGCAGCCGGACAACAGCAGCCTCAAAGTGATCTCGCCGATCGACGACACCCCGGCTACCCGCGCCGGGATCCGCGCCGGCGACCTGATCATCGCCATCGACGGCAAGCCGATCAGTGCCATCCAGGCCACCGAGCCGCTGCGTGGCAAGGCCGGCAGCAAGGTGGTGCTGACCCTGGTGCGCGAAGGCAGGGCCAAGCCGTTCGACGTTACCGTCACCCGCCAGACCATCCGTGTGACCAGCGTGCGCAGCCGCATGCTGGAGCCGGGTTATGGGTACATCCGCCTGAGCACCTTCCAGGCCGACACTGGCGCCGATTTCCAGAAGCATGTCGGCCAGCTGCAGCAGCAGGCCGGCGGCAAGCTCAAGGGCGTGGTGCTTGACCTGCGCAGCAACCCCGGCGGCCTGCTCACCGCGGCGGTGCAGGTGGCCGATGACCTGCTCGACAAGGGCAACATCGTCAGCACCCGGGGCCGCATCTCGATCAGCGATGCACGCTTCGATGCCACCCCGGGCGATCTGCTCAAGGGCGCACCGGTGGTGGTGCTGGCCGATGCCGGTTCGGCCAGCGCCTCCGAAGTGCTGGCCGGCGCGCTGCGCGACAACGGCCGTGCGCGCGTGGTCGGCAGCCGTACCTTCGGCAAGGGCTCGGTGCAGACCGTGCTGCCGCTGGACAACGGCGACTCGGTGAAGTTGACCACCGCGCGTTACTTCACCCCGAGCGGCAAGTCCATCCAGGCCACCGGCATCGTGCCCGACGTGCTGCTGCAGCCGGAGAGGCAGCCGGGTGACGACGCCCTGCCGGCCAGCCTGGCCGACTACAGCGAAGCCACCCTGCCGGGCCACCTCCGCGGTGACGAGGAAGGCGGCGACGGCTACAAGGCCGGCGACGTGCTGCCGGGCGACGGCCCGATCAACGACGCGCTGGCCGAGTTGAAGCAGCCGGGTTCGGTGCTGGCAAAGCAGAAGGCAGAGGCCGCCAAGGCAGCCGCGCAGAAGAAGCCGGAAGCAAAGCCGGAAGCAAAGCCGCTGGATACGCCGGCCAAACCCTGACCGGTAGTGCCGGCCGCTGGCCGGCTCTGCATGCACCCAACCGCATGAGGCGCCGGCCAACGGCCGGCATTACCCGGGTTGATCCGACTATCCGTGGAGCCGGCCAGCGGCCGGCACTACCCGGTGCGTCCGACCGGACGTGTGGCCGGCCAACGCGTCATGCGTCGGCGCGGCCTAGAACCCGTGGCGCTTGCGCAGCCGACGCGCGATCGCCGCGCGCACATAAACCCCGTAGGCCAGGCCGAACACGAAGCCTGCGATGTGCGCCCACCAGGCCACCATGCCGAAGCTCGGGCCGATATAGGCGAACACCACCTGCAGCGCCGCCCACACCCCGATCAGCAGGTAGGCCGGCGCCCGCACGAACTCCAGGAACAGGCCCAGCGGGATCACCACGCCCAGCCGCGCGCCTGGGAACAGGGCCAGGTAGGCACCGATCAGCGCCGACACCGCGCCGCTGGCGCCGATGATGATCTGATCCGGGCTGCCCATGGTGTAGATCGCGGTCAGGTTGGAAATGGCCCCGCCCACCAGGAACAGCAGGATCAGCCGCCACGGCCCCAGCACGCGCTCGGCCGGCAGCCCGAAGATCAGCAGGAACACCAGGTTGCCCAGCAGGTGCGACCAGTCCGCATGCAGGAACAGGGCGGTGAACAGGCGCAGCACGCTGCCGTCCTGCAGGGTGGCCCACCAGTCCAGCGGGTGGGTCAGGCCGGTGGACAGGGCGCCCCAGTCCAGCCACAGGCTGCGGCGGGCATCGTCCGGACGCGAGATCGACCACAGGAACGCCACCCACAGGGCGGCGAACAGCAGCGGGGTAGCCCAGCGGAAGGCGGACTTCTTGCGGGAGGGGATCGACACGAACATGGGTGCGCTAGCCTAGCGCGGCGACGCCCGTGATGGGGCATTGACGGGTTCAGCCTGAATAGCCACAAGGGGGCAGTCCGTTATTGTTTCATTAACCGGTCTGGGTATACTCCAATACGGCGTCGTATGTCGGGAGGGGAATCCGGCGCGTTGTCTCCACCGAAAGGCAGGGACGACGCAGGCGCACGTTGCCAAACATCACCGCAATTCCGGAGAGAACCAAACATGCATACCGCTTCCACGCTTGCCCGCGTCACCGCCCTGGCCGTCGGCATTGCCGGTGTCCTGGCCGTCGGCCACGTCAACGCTGCCGCCTTCCAGCTGAAGGAAAACAGCGCCAAGGGCCTCGGCCGCGCCTTTGCCGGTTCCGGCAGCGCCGAGGGCGACGCCTCGATCATCGCCGTCAACCCGGCTGGCATGCGCCAGCTCGAAGGCACCCAGATCCAGGGTGACCTGAGCGCCATCAGCTTCTCGGCCAAGTTCAGCGGCACTGGCCGCAAGCCGACCGGCCAGCCGCAGACCGGCGGTGACGGCGGCGACGCAGGCATGATCGCTCCGGTCCCGGCTGCGTACTTCCACATGCCGATCGGCGAACAGGCCCACTTCGGCGTGTCGCTGACCGCTCCGTTCGGCTTCAAGACCCAGTACGACAACGCGTGGGTCGGCCGTTACAGCGGCCTGAAGACCGACCTGAAGGCGATCGACCTGGGCTTTGCCGCCTCCTACGACGTCAACCCGTACGTGTCCTTCGGCGCGTCGGTGTTCGTTGAACACCTGACCATCGAACTGAGCAACAACATCGACTTCGGCACCGCGCTGGCGCAGTCGCGCGTGCCGGGCTTCGCCCCGGGCAGCGCCGATGGCAAGCTGACCGTGGAAGGCGACAACAACGCCGTGGGCTGGACCGTCGGTGGCTTGTTCAGCCCCGATGAGAACACCCACATCGGTATCAGCTACCGGTCCAAGGTCGAGCACAAGATCACCGGTGGCGACGCTACCTTCGACGTGCCGGCCAACGCCGCTGCCGTGCTGGCCGTGGCACAGCCGGGTCGCTTCACCAGCACCTCGGGCAAGGCCACCCTGACCCTGCCGGCCTCGGCCACCCTGAGCGTGACCCACAACGTCAACGACCGCTGGACCGTGATGGGTGATGTCACCCGCACTGCCTGGTCGACCGCGTTCGATCAGGTCACCATCGACTACGCCTCGGCGCAGCCGGACTCGGTGCTGGAATTCGGCTACCGCGATACGACCTTCGTCTCGCTGGGTACCGACTTCAAGCTGAGCGATACCGTCACCCTGCGCGGCGGTGTCGCGCTGGACCAGACCCCGACCACCAACGCCCACCGCGACGTGCGCGTGCCCGACACCAGCCGCAAGTGGCTGTCGCTGGGCGTGGGCTGGACCCCGTCGGCGAACATCGAATACAACTTCGGTTACACCCATCTGTTCACCAAGGATCCGGACGTGAACATCGCCGGCACCACCAACAACCAGGGCAACTCGCTCACCGGCAAGTACAAGGTGCGCGGCGACGTGCTGGCCGCGTCGTTCAACTACAAGTTCTGATCGACCTAGCCGCACCGGTTGTTTGAATGGCAGAAGGCCCCGCGAAAGCGGGGCCTTCTGTTTGTGCGTGCCCAGATCGATGGCTGCCCAGCCGATGCGCCCCTGATCGCCGAGCCGCTTCGCGCCGCCCCTGCCGCAGCTGCGCGATGAACGTCCGATCGCCATGTGCCCGGGCATCGACACCAGTAGCAAGGCCGGGAGCAGGGCAGTGCGTATGGCCGGATTCTGCCACGAGGTTGGCCCATGGCAGCGGTGGCACTGCGCGTTTCAGGCGCCGTCCACGCAGACGCAGCGCGTACAATTCCGCACCGCCCCCGCACGGTGGGTCATGCTGTTTTGACAAGGATCTGTACATGTCGCCTCTCGCGTTTCGTTCCACCCTTTTCCTGGGGTTGGCCGCACTGTCCGCCCCTGCATGCGCCGCCGACTTCGCCGCGTGTTTCACCCTCACCCCGGGCCTGACCTGGTCCACCGCCGATGAAACGCTGACCATCGAAAAGTCGACCTTCGCCGGCCAGCACGCGATCAAGGTCAACAGCGCAGGCGGCGGTATCGGTACTGCCAGCTACTTCGATGCCAGCGGGCGTGCCTTCCTCGGCCAGGACCGTTATGGCATCTCCGCCTGGGGTGGCGATGCGTCCAAGCCGGTGATGACCGACACCTTCAAGCCCGCGCCGACGTTCCCGCAGACAGCCAAGCCGGGCGACCGCTTCCAGTACACCGGGAAGGGCGAGCGCACCCATCACGTCGAAGACACCGTCGAACCGCTCGACTTCGATGGCTTCTCCGATTACACCTTCGTCGGCTTCGAAGACGTCGACGTGGAGATCGATGGTCAGCCGCGCACCTTCAAGGACACCTGCCACGTCAGCGCGACCTTCGAGGACAACCGCATCGAAGGCTGGTACGCGGCCGGCTTCGGCCGCATCAAGTTCGAGCGCTACATGGGCAAAGAACTGTTCATGCGCGATGAGATCGAGTCGATCGACGCCCCGTAACGCCGGCCGCTGACGGGCCATTCGTTGACCCAGATGAAACCCACAAAAAACCCCGCTTTCGCGGGGTTTTTTGTTCAACAGATGACGCCGTGGATCAATCGCCCAGCGTCAGCAGCGAGGCATTGCCGCCGGCCGCGGTGGTGTTCACGGTGACGGTTTTTTCGGTGGCAAAGCGCAGCAGGTAGTGCGGACCGCCGGCCTTCGGCCCGGTACCGGAAAGACCCTGGCCGCCGAACGGCTGCACGCCGACCACCGCACCGATCTGGTTGCGGTTGACATACACGTTGCCCACATTGATGCGCGAGGAAATGCGATCCACGGTTTCATCGATGCGCGAATGCACGCCCAGGGTCAGCCCGTAGCCGGTGGCGTTGATCTGGTCGATCACCGCGTCGAGCTGGTCGCCCTTCCAGCGGATCACGTGCAGCACCGGCCCGAAGATTTCCTTGTGCAGCTGGTCCAGGTTCTTCAGTTCGTACGCACGCGGGGCGAAGAACGTGCCATGCGCGGCCGCTTCGCTGAGTTCGGCGGCGGCGATCAGGCGTGCTTCCTTTTCCATGCGCACGGCGTGGTCCTGCAGGATCTGCAGCGCGTCGGCATCGATCACCGGGCCCACGTCGGTGGACAGCAGGCCGGGGTCGCCGACCTTCAGTTCGGCCATCGCGCCGGACAGCATGGTCATCACCTTGTCGGCGATGTCGTCCTGCACGAACAGCACGCGCGCGGCCGAGCAGCGCTGGCCGGCAGAGGTGAACGCCGACCCGATCGCGTCCTTGACCAGCTGTTCCGGCAGCGCCGAGGAGTCGGCGATGAAGGCGTTCTGGCCGCCGGTCTCGGCGATCAGCACGCCGATGGCGGCATCGCGTGCGGCCATCGCGCGGTTGATCGCGCGGGCGGTGTCGGTGGAGCCGGTGAAGGCCACGCCGGCCACGCGCGGGTCGGCGGTGAGCGCGGCACCGACGGTGGCGCCGTCGCCGGGCAGGAACTGCACCACGCCTTCGGGTACGCCAGCCTCGAGCAGCAGCTTTACTGCGTAGTAGCCGATCAGGTTGGTCTGTTCGGCCGGCTTGGCGATGACGCTGTTGCCGGCGGCGAGCGCAGCGGCCACCTGGCCCAGGAAGATCGCCAGCGGGAAGTTCCACGGGCTGATGCACACGAACACGCCGCGGCCATGCAGCTGCAGTTCGTTGGACTCACCGGTGGGGCTGGGCAGCTTTTCGGCATGGCCGAACTGCTCGCGCGCCTGCTTGGCGTAATAGCGCAGGAAGTCGACCGCTTCACGCACTTCGGCGATGCCGTCGGGCAGGCTCTTGCCGGCTTCCTTGACGCACAGCGCCATGAACTCGGGCAGGCGCGCTTCGAGCTGGTCGGCGGCGTGTTCCAGGATCGCCGCGCGGCTGGCGGCCGGGGTGCGGTTCCACGTCGGCTGCGCGGCGACGGCATTGGCCAGCGCCTTTTCGACGGTGGCGCTGTCGGCCGGCTGCCACTGGCCGACGACCTGGCGGGTATCGGCCGGGTTGGTGACGTTCAACAGCGCGCCGGTCGGGCTGGCGCCGGGCACCAGCGGTGCGGCGTGCCAAGGCTTTACGGCGGCGTTGAGCTGCTCGGCCAGGGCGCGCAGATCGTTGTCGTTGGCGAGATTGACGCCCATGGAGTTCTTCCTGTCATGGTTCTGGCTGCGCAGCAGATCGACCGGCAGCGGGATTTTCGGATGCGGAATGGAGGCGAACGAGGACACCGCCTCGACCGGATCGCGGATCAGGTCGCCGATGGCCACGCTGTCGTCGGTGATGCGGTTGACGAAGCTGGAATTGGCGCCGTTTTCCAGCAGGCGGCGCACCAGGTACGGCAGCAGGTCTTCATGCGAACCGACCGGTGCGTACACGCGGCACGGCACGTTCAGGCGATCGGCCGGCACCACTTCGGCGTACAGGTCATCGCCCATGCCGTGCAGCTTCTGGTGCTCGTACTGGCCACCCTTGGCGATCGTTTTGACGGCGGCGATGGTGTGCGCGTTGTGCGTGGCGAACATCGGGTACAGCGCATCGGCATGCAAGAACAACCGCTTGGTGCACGCCAGGTAGGACACGTCGGTGTTCTGCTTGCGGGTGAACACCGGGTAGGCCGGCAGGCCGTCGATCTGCGCACGCTTGATTTCCGCGTCCCAGTACGCGCCCTTGACCAGTCGCACCTGCAGGCGGCGACCGATGCGGCGGGCCAGATCGGCCAGGTAATCGATCGTGTACGGCGTGCGCTTCTGGTAGGCCTGCACGACTACGCCGAAGCCTTCCCAACCCACCAGCGAGGCACCGGTGACCACCGCTTCGATGATGTCCAGCGACAGCTCCAGGCGGTCGGTTTCCTCGGCATCCACGGTGCAGCCGATGCCATAGGATTTGGCCAGCTGCGCCAGTTCCAGCACGCCCGGGACCAGGTCGGCCATGACGCGCGCGCGCTTGGCGTGCTCGTAGCGCGGGTACAGCGCGGAGAGCTTGATCGAGATGCCCGGCGCAGCGTTGACGTCGCCGTCCGGGCGCCCGCCGCGTGCCTTGTGGTCACCGCCGATGGAGTGGATCGCGCGGCGGTAGTCTTCCAGGTAGCGCTTGGCGTCCTTCATGGTCAGCGCGCCTTCGCCGAGCATGTCGAACGAGTAGCGGTAGTTGGCGTTGTCGCCCTTGTGCGAGCGCGACAGCGCTTCGTCGATGGTGCGGCCCATGACGAACTGGTGGCCCATGATCTTCATCGCCTGGCGCACGGCCAGGCGGATCACCGGCTCGCCCACGCGGCCGATCAGACGTGCGAACGCACCCGGTACGTCGGCGCGGGTGGCATCGTTGATCTGCACCAGGCGGCCGGTGAGCATCAAGCCCCAGGTGGAGGCGTTGACCAGCACCGAATCGCTGCCGCCCATGTGCTTTTTCCAGTCCGCATCGCCGAGCTTGTCGCGGATCAGTTTGTCGGCGGTGTCCTGGTCGGGGATGCGCAGCAGCGCTTCGGCCACGCACATCAGCAGCACGCCTTCTTCGCTGCCCAGGTCGTACTGGCGCATGAAGGCTTCGATCGCGCCCTGGTCCTTGGCGCGCACGCGAACGCGCGCGACCAGGTCGGCGGCCACGGCCTGCACCTGCGCCTGCTCGGCGGCCGGCAGGCGGGCCTGCTCCAGCAGTTCGCGCACATGGCTGGCCTCGTCCTTCATCCAGGCATCGGTGATGGCCTGACGAAACGCGGGGGGAGGCGTCGGCAGCTCGGGCGACAGCAGCGGCGGACGGAGAGCGCCGGCCGGGGCCGGGGCAGGAATCGGTGCGGAGGGTGCGGTCATGCCGGTCGGCTCGTGGAAAACTTGACCATTTTAATCGCTTTTTGAGCTCGGCAAGCAAATTCAGGCGTGCTGTCCATAGCGGCGATAGCCTTTCATACAAAGGGATTCGCCGGACTAGCCGGGGTCGCCATAATTTGTGCTGATTTCGGCAAAAGCGCCGCCGATGTCCATGCTGTGTTGCACCATTCCTGAAAGTGTGAATGGACCCTTGCTACTGTCGCGAGTGCAGGGCTACCATCGAGACGTTTCCCGCGGCAGGAAAACGCGGTTGCGACATGATCGAGGTGCTGACAGCTCCGGACGGATCAGGGACGCGACTGCGGCTGCGTCCCCCACGGGCGCTCGATGCCCGGCAGTTCGTCCTGTTGTTTGCTGTGTTGTGCGGGGGGATGGGGTTGGCGGCCGGCCTGGGTTGGCTGGCCGGCAACGTGTTCGCCCCGTTGTTCGCGCTGCTGTACAGCCTGTTGCTGGCAGCGGCACTGCGTAGTGTGTGGCGTAGTGGAGAACGGCAGGAAGAAATCCGGGTGGTTCCGGCGTGTGTGGAGGTCATCCCCGCACCCGGGCACTCGCCGGTGTTCAGCGCGCACCCGCATTGGGTACGCCTGATCGCCGACGAGCGGAGGGTCCGGCTGGCGTCCAGTGGCAGGCAGGTGGAAGTGGGGGCTTTCCTCGCACCGGCCGAACGCAGGGCACTGGCTCAGAAACTAGAAGGCTTGCTCGCGGCCAGCGATGGCTGCAACCGACGACGCTAAGGGTCTAGGCAATGAAGCAACGCATCAAGTGGGGCAGTACGTTCGGGAAGACAGCAACAAGCGGGGCCGCGCTGCTGGCGCCCGCATTGGCGTGGGCCCAGGCGGCCGACCCCAAACCGTGGCAGTTGAACATGGGCAAGGGGGTGACCCAGAGCTCGCGGTTGGCCTGGGAATCCAACCTGTTCTCGCTGTGGGTGTGCACGATCATCGGCATCCTCGTGTTCGGCGCGATGTTCTATGCCATCTTCAAGTTCCGCAAATCCAAGGGCGCCGTCGCGGCCACCTTCAGCCACAACACCAAGGCGGAAATCGTCTGGACGGTGATCCCGGTGATCATCCTGGTGGTGATGGCGTGGCCGGCCACGGCCAATCTGATCAAGTTCTACGACACCCGCGATTCGGAAATGACCGTCAAGGTCACCGGCTACCAGTGGATGTGGAAGTACGAGTACCTGGGCGAGGACGTGACCTTCACCAGTCGCCTGGACCGCGAGTCCGACCGGGTCCGGCAGAGCGGCAAGGTGCCCACGCTGGCATCGCATCCGCACTACCTGCTGGAGGTGGACAACCGCCTGGTGCTGCCGGTGGATACCAAGGTGCGCTTCGTGATCACCTCCGACGACGTCATCCACGCCTGGTGGGTGCCGGCGCTGGGCTGGAAGCAGGACGCCATTCCCGGCTTCATCAACGAAGCCTGGACCAACATCGAAAAACCCGGCGTCTACCGTGGGCAGTGTGCCGAGCTGTGCGGCAAGGACCATGGCTTCATGCCGATCGTGGTCGAGGCGGTGTCCAAGGAAGACTTCAAGAAGTGGCTGGCCTCGCGCAAGCCTGCACCGGCCCCGGCGCCGGAAGCTGCTCCGGCCGCACCGGCACCGGCCCCGGTCGAGGCGGCTCCGGCGGCTGCGCCGGAACCTGCCGCTGCAGCCCCGGCAGACAGCAACGCCTGAAATCGAGCCGCGCCTGCCAACCGGCAGGCGCGGGTACCACCGGATCCAGTGAGGTGTAGTTGCGATGGCGCATTCCGCAGTTGACCACGACGGGCACCACGGGCATCAGCAGAGCTTTGTGGAGCGTTGGTTGTTCTCGACCAACCACAAGGACATCGGCACGCTCTACCTGCTTTTCAGCTTCATCATGTTCATCATCGGCGCGGCCATGAGCGTGGTGATCCGCGCCGAGCTGATGCAACCGGGCCTGCAGTTCGTCAAGCCCGAGTTCTTCAACCAGATGACCACCGTGCATGCACTGGTGATGATCTTCGGCGGGGTGATGCCGGCCTTCGTCGGCCTGGCCAACTGGATGATCCCGCTGCAGATCGGCGCGCCGGACATGGCCCTGCCGCGCATGAACAACTGGTCGTTCTGGCTGCTGCCGGTGGCCTTCAGCCTGCTGCTGGTCACCTTGTTCCTGCCCGGTGGCGCGCCTGCCGGTGGCTGGACCCTGTACCCGCCGCTGTCGCTGCAGGGCGGCTACAACGTGGCCTTCAGCGTGTTCGCCATCCATGTGGCCGGCATCAGTTCGATCATGGGCGCGATCAACATCATCGCCACCGTGCTCAACATGCGCGCGCCCGGCATCGACCTGTTGAAGATGCCGATCTTCTGCTGGGCCTGGCTGATCACCGCGTTCCTGCTGATCGCGGTGATGCCGGTGCTGGCCGGTGCGGTCACCATGCTGCTCACCGACAAGTTCTTCGGCACCAGCTTCTTCAACGCGGCCGGCGGGGGCGACCCGGTGATGTTCCAGCACATCTTCTGGTTCTTCGGCCACCCGGAGGTGTACATCATGATCCTGCCGGCGTTCGGCGTGGTCAGCGAGATCATCCCCACCTTCAGCCGCAAGCCGCTGTTCGGCTATCAGGCGATGGTCTATGCAGTGGCGGCGATCGCGTTCCTGTCGTTCATCGTCTGGGCCCACCACATGTTCACCGTGGGCATGCCACTGGGCGGTGAGATCTACTTCATGTTCGCCACGATGCTCATCTCCATCCCCACCGGCGTGAAGGTGTTCAACTGGGTCAGCACGATGTGGCGCGGCTCGCTCACCTTCGAAGCGCCGATGCTGTGGGCGGTGGCCTTCGTCATCCTGTTCACCATCGGCGGGTTCTCCGGGCTGATGCTGGCCATCGTGGTGGCCGACTTCCAGTACCACGACACCTATTTCGTGGTGGCGCACTTCCACTACGTGCTGGTGACCGGCGCGGTGTTCGCGCTGATCGCGGCGGTGTACTACTGGTGGCCCAAGTGGACCGGACGCATGTACAGCGAGAAGTGGGCCAAGTTCCATTTCTGGTGGTCGATCGTGTTCGTCAACCTGCTGTTCTTCCCGCAGCACTTCCTCGGCCTGGCCGGCATGCCGCGGCGCATCCCCGATTACAGCGTGGCGTTTGCCGACTGGAACATGATCAGCTCGATCGGTGCGTTCGGCATGTTCGCCACGCCCTTCATGATGGCCGCGATCCTGCTGGCCTCGCTGCGCAACGGCGAGAAGGCCGCCGCCCGCGCCTGGGAAGGCGCACGTGGACTGGAATGGACGATTCCCTCGCCCGCGCCGGCACATACCTTCACCACGCCGCCGACCATCCGCCCGGGTGATCTGGCCCACGACGACGTGACCCACTGAGGCCCACATGGACTCCCCTTCGAACTCCCTGGATGCACAGGCCCTGCAACGTCGCCGCGCGCAGCGCACCGCCTGGAAGGTCGGGCTGGTGGCGGTGGCGGTGTATGTCGGTTTCATCCTCAGCGGGGTGATCGGGCGATGAGCGAGGTCCGCCCGGCCACTCCCTCGCGCACGGCGGGGCTGCCCCGCCTGATCGGGGTGGCGTTGGCGGTGTTCGTGCTGACCTTCTCGCTGGTGCCGCTGTACCGGATCGCCTGCGAGAAGGTGTTCGGCGTGCGGTTGGAGCGTGGTCCGGGTGCGGCTGCCGGCGGCGCGGTCACCACCGGCAAGCGCACCGTGCGGGTGGAATTCGATGGCGGGGTCAACTCCAAGCTGCCCTGGGCGTTCCATCCCGAGCAACTGACCATGGACGTGGTGCCCGGCGAGCTCAACGAAGCGCTGTACTTCGCGCGCAACGACAGCGACCGCGCGCTGGTCGGCAGCGCGGTACCGTCGGTGGCACCGGCCAAGGCGTCGGGCTACTTCAGCAAGACCGAGTGCTTCTGCTTCACCGCGCAGACCCTGCAGGCCGGCGAGAAGCGCGACATGCCGGTGCGCTTCATCGTCGACCCGGACCTGCCGGCCAACATCAAGACCATCACCCTGTCCTATACCTTCTACAAGAACGACGCGCTGTCCGCGCAGCTGCCCGCCGCCGCTGCGGTGCCGGTTGGCGCGCACGCCGCTCCCTGATACGCACCGGATCCTGAGACCATGGCCCAGCAAAGTCCCGATGCCACCGTGTATTTCGTGCCCACGCACAGCAAATGGCCGTTCATCGGTTCCATTGCGATGATGGTGACCATGGTTGGCGTGGCCAGTTGGCTCAACGATTCCAGTTGGGGCAAGTGGACCTTCTACACCGGCATCGCGATGCTGGTGCTGACCCTGTTCTGGTGGTTCAGCGATGTGGTGCGCGAATCCCAGGCCGGCAGCTACAACCGCCAGGTCGACGGCTCGTTCCGCATGGGCATGGTCTGGTTCATTTTTTCCGAAGTGATGTTCTTCGGTGCGTTCTTCGGCGCGTTGTTCTACACCCGCAACCTGGGCCTGCCGTGGCTGGGCGGTGAGGGCGACCGGGTGATGACCAACGAGCTGTTGTGGACCGGCTATTCGGCGGCGTGGCCGACCAATGGCCCGGGCGCGATCGGTGGCTACTTCCAGACCATTCCGGCCTGGGGCCTGCCGCTGATCAACACGCTGATCCTGCTCACCTCCGGCGTCACCCTGACCATCGCCCACCACGCGCTCAAGGCTGGCCATCGCCGCCAGCTGCTGATCTGGCTGGGGCTGACCGTCGTACTGGGCGTGTTCTTCCTTACCCTGCAGGCCGAGGAATACATTCACGCCTACAAGGAACTCAACCTCACGTTGGGCTCGGGCATCTACGGTTCGACGTTCTTCATGCTCACCGGCTTCCACGGCGCGCACGTGCTGCTCGGCACGATCATGCTCGGCGTGATGTGGCTGCGTTCGGCCAAGGGGCACTTCACCCGCGACAACCATTTCGGTTTCGAGGCGGCTGCTTGGTACTGGCACTTCGTGGACGTGGTGTGGCTGATGCTGTTCCTGTTCGTCTACGTGCTGTAGCGTCGGGGCGACACCGTGCCGCACCGACGCGGGTGCGGTTTCAGCCGCCGATGCCGTGGGGTTTGATCCAGCCGGTGTAGATGCCGATGGCCACCAGCGCGATCAGCGCCACCGACACCGCGATGCGGCGGGTGAGCGCATTGACGGTGCGCTTGGTCTGGCCGCGATCGACCAGCAGGTAATACAGCCCGGCGCCCAGATTCCAGACGATGACGATCAGAAACGCGATTACCAGCAGGGTCTTCAACGAATCATTCATGCGCGGCTCGATGGCAGGGCGGGTACGCCTATATCACCGCGTTTGGTCGCCGTTGTCATGATGCGCAAGCACACACGCCTGATTGGCTGGGTGGCGGCGGTCGTGGTGATCGTGTGCTTCTGCCAGCTCGGCCGCTGGCAACTGCAGCGCATGCACCAGAAAGAGGCGCTGCTGGCCCAGCAGGTGCCGGCACGCGCGCAGAGCATGCAACTGGGCCAGGCACTGGCCGCCCCGCCGGTATTGCGCTGGATCGAGGACCAGGGAACGTTCCTGCCCGGCCTGATCCTGCTCGACAACCAGACCCGGCAAGGCCGCGCCGGGATCAAGGTCTACCAGCCGTTCCGCAGCGACGACGGTGCGCGCGTGCTGGTCGATCGGGGCTGGGTGCCGATGCCGCCGGACCGGCTTCTGCCGCATCTGCCAGCGCTGGCCGGGCCAGCGCACGTGGCCGGCCTGCTGGCGCCGGCCCCGGCCACCGGGCTGGCATTGGGGCCGGTGCTGTCGGCCACCGACCAGCCTGGCGTATGGCTGGCCAATCGCATGCCGGCCGACCCCCTCGCCACCGCGCTCACGCTGCCGGCGCACAGCCTGCCGCAGCGTGTGCTGCGACTGGATCCGGCCCTGCCCGGTGGCTATGCGCGTGATCTGGAGCTGCTGCCCAACACGCTGCCGCCCAGCCGCCATCTCGGCTATGCGGTGCAATGGTTCGGGTTGGCGTTGACCGTGCTGGTGGTCGCGCTGGTCCTGGAATTCCGCCAACGTCGCCGCCCCGCCGCCGGTTCCCGGCGCTGAGCGTCCCAACATGAGAAAATGCCGCCTATGAATGCCACTTCCCAGGATCGGCTGCCCTCGCGCTCACGCGGCCGCTGGACGTTGATCGCCTTGTTCGCGCTGTTCTTCGGCGCGATGGCCCTGGCCGGCGTGCTGCGCTTTTCCGGCTGGCAGCCCACCGCGCACCGCAACAGCGGCCAGCTGCTGCAGCCGCCCGTGGACCTTCGCCAGCATCCGCCACTACTGGCCGATGGCACGGTGTATGCATGGAATCCCGATGCACGCACCTGGCGCATCCTGGTGGTCCCGTCTGCAGGCTGTACGAGCGAGTGCGTCACTTTGTCGCAGGGATTGGGCAAGGTGTGGCAGCTGTTCGGGCATAACGCCGATAATGTCGAGATCCTGTGGCTGGGCACGCCGCCGGCCGAGGTCCAGGGCTTGCCCGCATTGCGCGCGCTGCGCGACCAGTCGGCCCTGCGTTCTGCCCTTCCCGCCGTGGATGACGCCGCCGGCACGCCGGTGTATGTGATCGACCCCAACGGTTTCGTGATCATGCGCTACGCACCGGGATTCGATATGGCTGGTCTGCGCAAAGACCTGGCCACGCTGCTGAAACTGAAGTGAGTTCCGTTTAGATGAGCCTTCCCGCACGCCCGGTG
This sequence comes from Stenotrophomonas sp. P5_A9, assembly GCF_056400525.1. Lineage (NCBI taxonomy): Bacteria > Pseudomonadati > Pseudomonadota > Gammaproteobacteria > Lysobacterales > Lysobacteraceae > Stenotrophomonas > Stenotrophomonas sp. P5_A9. The sequence continues at coordinate 35,310 of NZ_JBFULC010000051.1, read as the reverse complement.
CTGCACCGCAATTTCCACCGTCTGGCGTGGTTTGCGCTGATCATGACCGCCAGCACGATCATGTTCGGTTCGTTCGTGCGCCTGTCCGATGCGGGCCTGAGCTGCCCGGACTGGCCGACCTGCTATGGCCGGGTCACCTGGCCGCAGCATGCCGCCGACGTGGTGGGCCATGAAGCGGCCAAGATCCGTCCGCTGGAAACCCACAAGGCGTGGCGCGAGCAGGTCCACCGCTTCCTGGCCGGCGCGCTCGGCATCGAGATCCTCACCCTGGCGCTGTTGGCCACGCGTCGTCGTCGCTGGGGCAGCACCGCGGTGGTGACCGCGTGCGTGCTGGTGGCTACCGGCATACCGCTCTACATGATGGGCATGCACGTGCCGGCCAGCATCCTGGCGATCCTTGGCGAGGCCATCCTGCTGATCGCCGCGCTGCGCTGGAACAACATCGACCTGGCCCGTGCCGCCTTGCTGACCTTGGCGGTGGTGATCTTCCAGGCGTTGCTGGGCATGTGGACGGTGACCTGGCTGCTCAAGCCGATTGTGGTGATGGGCCATCTGCTCGGCGGCATGTTGATGTTCAGTCTGCTGGTGTGGATGGCCTGGCGCGCGACGCACATGCCGATCACGCTGGTGGAAGCACCAAAACTGACGTCGCTGCTCCGCCTCGGCGTGGCCGTGCTGGTGCTGCAGATTGCCTTGGGCGGTTGGGTCAGTGCCAACTACGCCGCGCTGGCGTGCGGCGGTGGCAGCGCTTCGCTGGACAACTTCCCGCGCTGCGTCAGCCAGTGGTGGCCGCAGCATGATTTCAAGGAAGGCTTCACGCTGTGGCGTGGCATCGGCGTGGACTACGAAGGGGGCGTGCTTGATGGCGCCTCGCGGATCGCGATCCAGCTGGCGCACCGGATGATGGCGATCGTGGTGGCGGTGTATCTGCTGTGGCTGTCGGTGCGCCTGTTCAAGCTGCCCAGCATGCGCGGCTGGGCCAGCGCGCTGGGGTTGCTGGTTGTGCTGCAGATCACCCTGGGCATCCTCAACGTCAAGCTGGCGGTGCCGCTGGAAGTAGCGGTCGCGCACAGCGGTGGCGCCGTGGCACTGCTGTTCGTGCTGGTGACGTTGCTGGCGCGCCTGCGCGCGCCGGATGCGGACGGCAAGACCGGCGCCGCGGCGTCTGCCGTGCAGGCAGGCTGACGGCATGGCCAGTTACCGTCAGTACTGGGACCTGACCAAGCCCAAGGTCGTCGCCCTGATCGTGTTCACCGCGCTGGTGGGCATGTTCCTGGCCATCCCCGGGTTGCCGACCGCGCAGCAGGCGCTGGACGGCGCGCTGGGCTTCCTCGGCATCTGGCTGGCCGCCTCGGCCGCGGCGGCGATCAATCAGCTGCTGGATGCGCGCATCGATGCGCAGATGGCGCGCACCTCGTGGCGCCCGCTGGTGGTGGGCAAGGTCAAGCCGTGGCAGGTGCTGGTGTTCGCCGGCCTGCTGATCGCGCTGTCGATGACGATCCTGGTGGTCTGGGTCAACGTCATCACTGCGGTGCTCACCTTCGCCTCGCTGATCGGCTACGCGGTGATCTACACCGTGTACCTCAAGCGCGCGACCTCGCAGAACATCGTCATCGGTGGCCTCGCCGGCGCCACGCCGCCGATGCTCGGCTGGGCGGCGATCACCGGCATGCAGGGCCCGTGGGACTGGGCGTATGCGTCGCTGCTGGTATTGATCATCTTCATCTGGACCCCGCCGCATTTCTGGGCGCTGGCGATATTCCGTCGCGAGGACTACGCCAAGGCGGAGATCCCGATGCTGCCGGTGACCCATGGCGTGGTCTACACGCGCAAGTCGATCATGGTGTATTCGATCGCGCTGGCCGTCGTCAGCATCCTTCCGGTCGTGGTGGGGATGAGCGGCATGTTCTACCTGGGCGGTGCGATCGTGCTCAACGCGGTCTTCCTCTGGTACGCCTGGCGCATGCTCAACCCGCCGGACGAGCTGTTCTCGATGAAGATGTTCGGCTACTCCATCGTCTACCTGATGGCGCTGTTCGCGTTCCTGATGGTGGACCACTGGATGCTGCCCTGGTTGTAAGGGAGCAGATAGCGCGGGCGCCGTACCGACCAACGGTCGGTACCTGCCGGGGCGGTGATGGCTGCCACGCCTTCACCCGCCGTAGGTCACGACCATTGGCCGTGACACCTCAATCCGTGCGCCGCGACACATTGAATTTCCCGCGAACGTCGCCATTGCTGTCATGACCGAACAGGACGTGACGGCATGAAACGATGGATGCGAAGCGCAGTACTGGCCCTGACACTGCTGTGCAGCGCGGCGATTGCCGCGCCTGCACCCGATGAGACAGTCACGCAGATCATGCGGCACGCCGGCGACCACCGCCTGGTCGTGCTCGGCGAATACCATGGCACCGCCGAAACGCCGCTGCTGGTGGCCGACCTGATGGAGCGCTACAGCCGCAACACATCGGCCGTGCGGCTGGCGCTGGAACTGCCGATGAGCGAGAACGTCGCACTGGCCCGCTACCTGCGCTCGGACGGCGATGAAGACGCGCGCGCGACGCTGCGCACATCGCCGTTCTGGGTGGTGAAGGACGATCAGCATGACGGCCGGCGCAGCCGCGACATGCTCGCGCTGATCGAGGCGGTCCGTGTGTTGCGGGCCCAGGGCCGCGATGTGGGCGTGGCCGGCTATGACAACGAAACCGGCACCTCCACCAGCAGTGACCAGCGCGATGCGGCCATGGCCACGCACCTGCGCCAGCAGTTCAGTGCGCTGCCTGCCGATGCACGGATGCTGGTGCTGACGGGCAACGTGCATGCCATGCGCACCCGGTCGGTCGATGCGGCCCCAGACATGCAGAAGACGATGGCCGCGTACCTGCTGGACCTGCCGCTGTACAGCGTGCGTCTGGAAGCGCTGCGCGGCCATTTCTGGGCGTGTTTTCGGCCGTGCCGCGCAGTGCCGCTGATCGAGCGTCCGCCGCGCGCGGCGACAGAATATACAGAAGCGGATCGCCAGTACGACCTGTGGATATGGATGCCCGCCTTGAGCGTTGCCACCCTGGCCGACCGCTGAGATCACGCTGACATCGCGCCGAGCTACGGTATCGGCAGTCGTTTGGAAAACGACCCTGACGAAGGCATGTCCGCGAACGTGGCGCGATTCACTCCGGGCGGACGGTTGGCGCCGGCTCAATGGGATCGCGCGCATAGCGCTGGGCGATCATCGCGCAGACGATCAGCTGGATCTGGTGGTAGATCATGATCGGCAACACGATCGCGCCCAGGCTGCCGCCGGCGAACAACACCTTGGCGATGGGCACACCGGTGGCCAGACTCTTCTTGGACCCGCAGAACAGGATGGTGATCTCGTCTTCGCGGTTGAAGCCCAACCGGCGGGCGATGAAGCGGATCAGCGGCATCGCGATGCCGAGCAGCGCGGCGGCCACGACCGCCACGGTCAGCAGCGACAGCAGCGGCGTCTTGCTCCACAGGCCTTCGCTGACGGCTTCACCGAAGGCGGAATAGACCACCAGCAGGATCGTGCCCTGGTCGGTGTAACGCAGCAGCGCGCGCTGCTTCTCCACCCAGCCGGCGATCCACGGGCGCAGCAGATGGCCGGCCACGAACGGCACCAACAGCTGCAGCATGATGCTGGCGATGGCCTGCACCGGGTTGTGCATGCCGCCTTCGGTGCCGGCCAGCAGCGCCAGCAGCAAGGGGGTGAGGAACACGCCGAGGATGCTCGACAGCGAGGCGCTGCACACCGCGGCGGGCACGTTGCCGCGCGCTATCGAGGTGAAGGCGATCGAGGACTGCACGGTGGACGGCAACGCACACAGGAACAGCACGCCGATGTACAGCTCCGGGGTAAGCAGCCAGCCGTCCAGCGGCTTGAACAGCAGCCCCAGCAGCGGGAACAGCACGAAGGTGCACGCCAGGATGGTCAGGTGCAGGCGCCAGTGCAGCACACCGGCCATGATCGATTCGCGTGGCAGGCGCGCGCCGTGCAGGAAGAACAGCAGGGCGATGGCAACGTCGGTGACATCGTCGAGCACCATGGCCGCCGCGCCGTGCATCGGCAGGAAGGAGGCCAGCAGCACGGTGCCGAGCAGGGCGAGGGTGAAGGTGTCCGGTCGCAGGCGCGACCACCAGCGGGTCATGGTGGGCAGGCTCCTGTAGAGCAGGGAAGAAGGTGGGACAGGACACGTGGGTTCATCGCGCCGCGTCCTTTTCCAGCAGTACGCGGGTGGGTGCTTCCAGCGAGGTCATGCCGGCGCGGCGGCCCAGTTCCAGCGCCTGCTCGACGGTTGCCCCGTCCTGCGCCTGCAGCAGCGCCAGCAGCGCGCCGGCACGGTTGCCGGAGGCGCAGTGCAGCAGCACCGGGCCGGTGCTCTGGGCGAGCGTGGTGCGCAGCGCGCGGGCGTTCGCCTGGGTCAGGCCGGCAGCACCGGCCACCGGGATGCGCACATAGCGCAGGCCGAGGCGTTCGGCGGCCGCGGTTTCATCGAAGCCGCGATCTTCATCGGGCTGGCGCAGGTCGATCACGGTGGTGACCCCGGCCTTGGCTGCCTGCTGCAACTGGACGGCGCTGGGCTGGCCGGCGGTGTACAGCTGCGGCTGTGGCTGCGCGAAGGGCAGCTCCCCGGCCCAGGCGGGTAGGGCCAGCGCCAGCAGGCAGGCGACAACGCAAGGGCGGCAGTAACGCAACAACGATGCAGCGGGATTCACGGTGGGGGACGCCACGGCTGCTCCGTCGTCTAGAAGCGGATGGTACTGCGCGCCTTGAGCAGTTCGCGCAGCTCGTACTTGTCAGTATCGTCCAGGCCCTGCTGGCTCTGCTTTGCCTGAAGCTCATCCATGCGTTGCCGCATCAGCTGTTTTTCCAGCTGGGCCACCGCATCGTGCAGTTCCTCGGTCCACATCGCCTMATCGCCCGGCTGGGTATGGGCGGCCAGTTTCTGCAGGGACGCCTGTTCTTCGCGGCCCTCGAAATGCTCCAGCAGCGCGCCGGTGGTGATGTCCGGGCGCTGTTCGACCAGGGTCAACAGTTCGGTCAGCAGCTCGATGCCAGGCAGGCGCAGGCCGTCGAAGTGGTGGCCTTCCAGGGTCATCGCCAGCGATGGCTGCTGCAGCAGGATCGCGATGGCGGCCCGGACCAGGCTGCGCCGCTGCGTCGGGGCAATCGGGCGCGAGGGCGGACGCCCGGACGGCGTGGCCGCGCCCGGCCGGGCACCCAGTCCGGTCAACGTGGCCAACTGCTGCTTCATCAGGTCGCCAAAGGCACCGTCGGGAATCTGCGCCAGCATCGGCTTGGCCCGTTCGGCCAGCCGTGCCTTGCCATCCAGCGTGGCCATGTTGACCTCGCGGGTGAGCTCGTCGAAGAAGAACTGCGACAGCGGCGTGGCCTGCTTCAGGCGCACGTCGAAGGCCTCGCTGCCTTCCTTGCGCACGATCGTGTCCGGGTCTTCGCCATCGGGCAGGAACAGGAAGAAGGCCTGGCGACCATCCTTCATGCGCGGCAGCACCGACTCCAGTGCGCGCCAGCCGGCGCGGCGGCCGGCGGCGTCGCCGTCGAAGCAGAAGAACACGTCCGGCGCGTTGCGGAACAGCAGTTCGGCATGCTCCGGGGTGGTCGCCGTGCCCAGCGTGGCCACCGCCTGGGTCACCCCGTACTGGAACAGCGAGACCACGTCCATGTAGCCCTCGACCACGATCAACCGCTCGATCTTCTGGTTGGCCTGGCGCACCTGCCACAGGCCGTACAGCTCGCGGCCCTTGTGGAACAGTGCGGTCTCTGGCGAGTTGAGGTATTTGGGGCCGTCGTCCTTCTCCATCACCCGGCCGCCATAGGCGATCACCCGGCCACGGCGGTCGAAGATCGGGAACATCACCCGGTCGCGGAACTTGTCGTAGACATGCCCGCGGTCGTTCTTGGAGAACAACCCGGCACGGTCGAGCAGCTTCATGCGCCGCTCGTCCTTGCCCAGCGCGTCCTTCAACGCGCTGTAGCCATCGGGCGCGTAGCCGATCGCAAACCGCGCGCGGTTCTCCTCGTCCACGCCGCGCTGGTCCAGGTAGGCGCGCGCCTTGTCGCTTTCCTCCAGCGACTTCTGGAAGAAGCGCGTGGCCGCATCCAGCGCCGAATACAGCTCGCGGCTGTCGTCCTGCTGCTGGGCGGTACGCGGCTGCGTATCGCGCGGCACGTCCATGCCCACGCGCTTGGCCAGCTCGTCGACCGCATCGAGGAATTCGAGGCGGTCGTAATTCATCAGGAAACTGATCGCCGTACCGTGCGCGCCGCAGCCGAAGCAGTGATAGAACTGCTTGGTCGGGGAGACCGTGAACGATGCCGAGCGCTCGTCATGGAACGGACAACGTGCTGCATATTCCTTGCCCTGGCGTTTCAGCGGAACGCGGCTGCCCACCACCTCGACAATGTCGGAGCGGGCCAGCAGGTCGTCGATGAATGCGTCGGGGATACGGGCCATGGGCAGCAGGCAAGAGCAGGGCCGATGGCGGCCATGCACGGAAGCGGGGGTCGGACTAGTCTACTAGCTGCCGGTCGCTGCGCCCGGGTCCGGTGCGGCGATACCGGCCTGGGCGAGGTGAAAACGGGCGCGTAGGCGCTCGTCGATCACCGCGGTCATCAGCGCGCCGACAAAGAACACCACGGTGGCGTAATAGATCCACACCAGCGAGATCACCAGCGCACCCATCGAACCGTACGCACTGCCCGGGGCGACGGTGGCGATGTACAGGCCGATCGCATACCGGCCCAACGCGAACAGCCCGGAGGTGATCGCCCCGCCGATGAAGGCCTGGCGCCAGGCCACGCGGCGGTCGGGCAGGTAGTGGTAGAGGAAGGCGAAGCCCACCGTGTACAGCGCCAGGCTGGTCAGGTAACCGATCGCCGGCAGCACCGAGGGCAGCTGCGCGAAGGCCACCTGCAGCATGGTGGTGGCGGTCATCGACAGGATCAGCAGGAAGCCCAGCGCCAGCACCACGCCGAAGGAGAACACCCGCTTGCGCAGCCACGCCACGATGCCCTCCAGACGCTCGCCGCTGGTGTTGAAGATCAGGTTCAGCGCGTTCTGCAGCTGCGCGAACACCGCCGTGGCACCGATGAACAGCAGCAGCGTGCTCCACACCCCGGCCAGCGAGCCCACGTCGGGCTGATTGTCGGCGTTCTTGAGTACGGTATCGGCCACGGTGGCCGCGCTGCTGCCGGCCACATCGTTGATCTGCGCAATCAGCGCCTGCTGTGCCGGCGGGTACAACGAGGCGGTGAGCCACAGCAGCAGGACCAGCAGCGGGGCCATCGAGAGCAGGGCATAGAACGAGACCGAGGCGGCCTGGGTCAGCACGTCGATATCGACGAAACGTTTGCCCACAGCCATCGGAAAGCTGCGCTGCAGCCGGTCGACGTACTTGTGCAGGCGCGGCGGCACACCATGGTGGTGGGGCGCGGGCTCGGATGCAGGGGGAGGCGGCAGCGAAGACATGCCTTTTTTTAGCAGGGCAGGGTCGAAGGCGGGGTGAAACGTGCGGTCGGTGGGCGCGGTTGTGCGCGCACCGACCGGGGCGTTGCGGGAGGCAGCGACCGTGGGTCGCCACCTCGGCCAATCAACCCGCGAGCTGCTGCTTGACCAGCTTGGACACCAGACCCATGTCGGCCTGGCCGGCGAGCTTGGGCTTCAGCGCGCCCATCAGCTTGCCGATGTCGGCCGGGCTGGCGGCACCGGTTTCGGCGATGGCGGCCTGGATGGCGGCCACGATCTCCGCTTCGCCCAGCTTGGCCGGCAGGTACTGGTCGATCACCAGGATTTCCTCGCGCTCGATCACGGCGAGGTCTTCGCGGTTGGCCGCTTCGAACTGGCTGACCGAGTCCTTGCGCTGCTTGACCATCTTTTCCAGCACGGCCAGCACGGCGGCGTCGTCCAGCTCGATGCGCTCGTCCACTTCACGCTGCTTGATGGCGGCGTTGATCAGGCGGATGACGCCAAGACGGTGCTTCTCGCCGGCCTTCATGGCGGCCTTCATGTCGTTGGTGAGCTGCAGTTTCAGGCTCATGGAACACCTCGTATCGGTCAAAAGAGCGGGGAGGGACCCCGACAGGCTGGAACGCAAAAAGCCGGTAACGCTCGCGCGTTCCGGCTTCGGCTCCGCCGCGACAGACACAGGGCCTGCCGCATCGAAGTTGCGTAGATCAGTACAGGCGCTGACGCTTGGTGACGTCGCGCGAGGAGCGACGCAGCTGACGCTTCACAGCAGCAGCAGCTTTACGCTTGCGCTCCTGGGTCGGCTTTTCGTAGAACTCGCGCTTGCGGGTTTCGGCCAGCACGCCGGCCTTTTCGCAGGTGCGCTTGAAGCGACGGAGCGCAAACTCGAAGGGCTCGTTCTCGCGGACTTTAACGCTGGGCATGGAATCTCCGGGACACAGTAGAACCGGGTCACACCCGGTGAGAGCCGCACATTATAGCGGCGGCAAAAGAAGTTGCAACCCACCCCGGCGAACTTCTTGGCCACAGGTGGTGTCGGGTGGGCTGGCGGTAACGCTGCCGGGGCCTCAAGCGGTCCATAATACGCGTTATGCGAGTCCTTGGTATCGAATCTTCCTGTGATGAGACCGGCGTGGCGGTGTATGACACCGACCTGGCCGGCCCGGACGCACTGCGCGCCCATGCGGTCTATAGCCAGATCGCCCTGCATGCCGAGTACGGCGGGGTGGTGCCTGAATTGGCCAGCCGCGACCACGTGCGCAAGCTGCTGCCGCTGATCCGCCAGACCCTGGCCGACGCCGGGATGGGCGTGTCCGATATCGACGGGGTGGCCTATACGGCCGGCCCCGGGCTGGTCGGGGCGCTGCTGGTCGGGGCGGGCGTGGCCCGGTCGCTGGCCTGGGCGCTGGAGGTGCCGGCGGTCGGCGTACACCATATGGAAGGGCATCTGCTGGCCCCGCTGATGGAAGACGACCCGCCGCAGGCGCCGTTCGTGGCCCTGCTGGTGTCCGGTGGGCATACCCAGCTGGTCGCCGTGGACCGGATCGGCCAGTACCGCCTGCTTGGCGAGACCCTGGACGACGCCGCCGGCGAGGCCTTCGACAAGACCGCCAAGCTGATGGGTCTGCCGTACCCGGGCGGACCGCAGCTGGCCGCGCTGGCCGAGCGCGGCACCCCGGGCCGGTTCAAGTTCACCCGCCCGATGATCGATCGCCCTGGGCTGGATTTCAGCTTCTCCGGCCTGAAGACCCAGGTGCTGCTGGCCTGGCGTGACAGCGACCAGAGCGAACAGACCCGCGCCGACATCGCCCGTGGCTTTGAAGACGCGGTGGTCGACACGCTGGCCATCAAGTGTGAGCGCGCGCTGGATGCGGCCGGCACCGATGTGATCGTGGTGGCCGGCGGCGTGGGCGCCAACAAGCGCCTGCGCGCCAAGCTGCAGCAGATGGCCGCCCGCCGTGGCGGCCGCGCCTGCTTCCCGCGCCCGTCGCTGTGCACCGATAACGGCGCCATGATCGCCTTCGCCGGCGCCCTGCGCCTGCAGGCCGGCCAGCACAACCCGCCGCAGGTACAGGTCACCCCGCGCTGGGACATGGCGACGCTGCCGGCGGTGTAACTACGCCGCCGGTCAGGGCGGGCGATTGCGCAGCAGCGGGGTCACGGCCTCATGCCCGGCCATCCAATCGGCGGTGCGTGTGCAGCGCAGTGCCACTAGCCGCTGGATGGCGGCGAAATCTTCGCCCAGGGCGCGCGCGAAGATGGGTTCATGATGGGTGATGCGGTTGCGCAGCCGCCGGATCTGCTCCAGATCGTTGTGTATGCGTGCGCGGGTGACATGCCGGGGCGCAGCGGTGTTGGCGCCGGGAAGTACGGTCCCCATGCAACGCGACCACACCCGTACGTCGAACCGCTGCGTGAACATCTTCTGCCAGAACACGAAGCTCAGCGTGGGAATGAGCTGCGGGGTGCCGTGACTGCAGCGTGCGACCGCGCGCTGCAGCTCGCGGCGTGGGTTGTAGCCGCTGGTTGGACTGGGCAGGCTGTCGGCGAAGCCCTGCACCCACGGCCAGCGTGGTCCATGAATCCGGGTCAGTGCATCCGAAACCGCGTTGCGGATGACCACTTCACCGATGTGCAGCGGAATCAGGAAAGCGGCGGAGATGTGGGCATTCCACACGTACAGTTCAAGCGGGGTACTGCGGACATCGAGGCTGGCTACGGCGTTCTCGTACGTCCCCATCCGGTCGGCTGACAGCGCCCGCTTCACGGCATCCTCGATCTGCATGGTCACGGCATCCCTGGTCCCTGCTGACGATCGAGGCTACGAGTGTGGCCAGATGCCGGGCATCGGGAATCCGGCCGTCGTGTGGTTGTTCTGACTACCGTTTTTCATCATTCGATTGCCGCGTTCAATTGACGCATCGCAAACAACGCGCCCCGTCCCGTTTTGCGTCAACAAAGGTTGACGTGGTCGTGCCGGCCCCGTAATTTTCTGCCTACGCGCCACCGGGACTCGCGGATGGGAATCCCATCTCCCCCCGGGGACAAGAGGTAAGCAAAGGGTCCCGAAAGGGGCCCTTTGTCTTTTCCACCTCGGGCGCTGCACCACGGCGCCTGCCCCCGGTTCCCGGCACGTTCCGGGCCGGCCCGTTACCATGTCCGACATCTTCCACGTGGCATGGCTATGGACAAGGTATTCATCGAAGGGCTCGAGATCGATGCCCTGATCGGCATCTACGACTGGGAACGGCGGATCCGCCAGACCCTGCGTTTCGACCTGGAAATGGGCTTCGACAACCGCCGCCCGGCTGCCAGCGACGACATCGCCGATACGCTCAACTACAAGGCGGTGAGCAAGCGGATCGACCAGTTCGTGCGCGAGTCCGACTTCGGCCTGGTCGAAACACTGGCCGAGCGCATCGCCGAGATCGTGCTGCGTGAATTCAATGTGCAATGGCTGCGCCTGAAACTGAGCAAGCCCGGTGCGGTGCGCGGCGCGCGCGCGGTCGGGGTGATCATCGAGCGCAGCGCGCAGGATCTGGCAACCCCCTGATAACCCGGAACGGAGATCGATACACGATGTTGGATGCGGTAGTGGCAACCCGGTGGCTGGACAGTGTGCAGCAGACCCTGGAACCCTGGCCTTGGGCCTACACCCTGCTGGTGCTGGCCGTGTTGGCGCTGGCGGCCTGGCTGGCCAACTTCGTCACCAAGAAGGTGCTGTTGCGCGGCCTGCGCAAGCTGGTGAACCGTTTGCCCGGGCACAACCCCGGCAACGAAGGGGGCAACAACCTGCGGGTGATCTCGCGGTTGTCCAACGTGGTGCCGAGCATGGTGATCGCCGCCGGCATCCGCATCGTGCCGGACCTGCCGGTGGAGCTGGTCGACTTCGTCATCGGCGCCTGCCGGGCGTGGGCGGTGCTGACGGTGGCGCTGGCGGTGTCGCATGCGCTGGATGCGGCCAATGACCTGTACGAGCGCCGCCCGGACGCGCGCAACAAGCCGATCAAGGGATACCTGCAGGTCGTAAAGATCGTGGTGTTCGTGATTGCCGGCCTGTCGATCGTGGCCACCCTGCTGGGGGTCAAGCTTGGTCCGCTGGTCACCGGCCTCGGCGCGGCCACCGCGGTCCTGATGCTGATCTTCCAGGACACCATCCTGTCGCTGGTGGCCAGCGTGCAGATCAGTGGCGATGGCCGGGTGCGGCTGGGCGACTGGATCGAGATGCCCAGCCAGAACGCCGATGGCGATGTCATCGATATCGCCCTGCACACCATCACGGTGCAGAACTTCGACAAGACCATCACCACCATCCCGACCAAGAAGCTGGTGACCGAGTCGTTCAAGAACTGGCGCGGCATGCAGGAAGCGGGCGGGCGCCGGATCAAGCGCGCGCTGTACCTGGACCAGCACAGCGTCGGCTTCGTCGATGCGCCGATGCTGGTGCAGCTGGAGCAGTTCGCGGTGCTGGGCGATTACCTGCGCGACAAACAGGCCGAGCTGCAGCAGTGGAACGCCGGGCTGCAGGCCAAGGGCGTGGCGGCGGTGAACGCGCGCCGGGTCACCAACCTGGGCACGTTCCGCGCGTATGTGGAGCGCTACCTGCAGCAGCATCCGGGCATCCATACGGACATGACGCTGTTGGTACGGCAGTTGCAGCCCACGACCCAGGGCCTGCCGCTGGAGATCTACTGCTTCACCCGCACCACCGCCTGGGGCGAGTACGAGGGCATCCAGTCCGATGTGTTCGACCACCTGCTGGCGACCTTGCCGGCCTTTGGCCTGCGGGTGTTCCAGGAATCCAGCGATGCGATGTTAATGGCCGGGCAGCAGCGTCTGGCCTCGCCGGAGTAAGCTCCTGAGCCCCCGTTGCCGTGCTCGCGGCAACGGGGTTCTTCCCAGGGGGAAGAAAAATGAACGCCAAAATCATTCACAACGGGTCCGGGAACGCTAGAATCCCGGCCTTGTAAACGTTTTCATAAGGACAGCCGGTGGCCGCCGATCGTATCGAAACCCTCATTGCCAAGATGACCGTCGAAGAAAAAGTCGGCCAGCTGGGTGTGTTCGCCGACATGGTCCGGCCGTTCGCCCCGGACGTGAATCCGGAAGCCAACGTGCTCAACGCCGACCAGGTGCTGCAGCAGGTGCGCGAGGGCAAGGTGGGGTCGCTGTTCAACGGCGTCGGCGTGGAAGCCGGCCGGCGCATCCAGCAGGTCGCGCTGGAAGAAAGCCGCCTGGGCATCCCGGTGATCCTGGCCGCCGATGTCATCCACGGCATGCGCACCGTGTTCCCGATCCCGCTGGGCGAAGCGGCCAGCTTCGAGCCGGACCTGGCCGAGCGCACCGCCCGCGCCACCGCGGTGGAAGCCACCGCTGCCGGCCTGCACTGGACCTACGCGCCGGCGGTGGACATCGCCCGTGACCAGCGCTGGGGCCGCGGTGCCGAGGGCGCCGGTGAAGACGTGGTGCTGGGCTGTGCGTTCGCCGCCGCCCGTGTGCGTGGCTTCCAGGGCCCGGACCTGCGTGCCGCCGATGCGCTGCTGGCCACGCCGAAGCATTTCGCCGCCTATGGCGCGGTGATGGCCGGCATGGAATACAACATGGTCGACATTTCGCCGCAGACCCTGCGCGATGTGCACCTGCCGCCGTTCCAGGCCGCCTTCGAGGCGGGCGCGCTGACGGTGATGTCCTCCTTCAACGACATCAACGGCGTGCCGGCCAGTGCCAATGCCGAACTGCTCACCGACATCCTGCGCGGGGAATGGAAGTTCCCGGGCGTGGTGATCTCCGATTACACCGCCGACATGGAGCTGGTCGCGCACGGCTATGCCGCCGATGACCGCGATGCCACCGCCAAGGCCTTCACCGCCGGCCTGGACCTGAGCATGCAGAGCGGCTTCTATGCCGAGCACCTGCCGGGCCTGATCGAAAGCGGCGAGGTGCCGATGGCCACGCTGGACGAATCGGTGCGCCGCATCCTGCGCCTGAAGGATGCCATCGGCTTGTTCGACGACCCCTACCGGTCGCTGGACCTGGACCGTGAAGCGTCCACCGCGCATATCGCCGCGCACGATGAACTCTCGCGCGATGCCGCGCGCCGTTCCATCGTGCTGCTCAAGAACACCGACGCGGTGCTGCCGCTGAAGAAGACCGGGCAGAAGATCGCGCTGATCGGCCCGTTCGTGCAGGACCGCGACAACATCGAAGGCTGCTGGACCCTGTTCGGCGACAAGTCGCGCTACGTCAGCCTGGAAACCGGCGTGCGTGAGGCGATCGGCGATGCGTCGCTGCTGGAAATCGTGCCCGGCTGCGACCTGGAAGTGGCCGTGCAGGACGGCATCGAGCAGGCCGTGGCGGCTGCACTGCGCGCCGATGTGGTGGTGCTGGCGCTGGGCGAACCGCAGCGCTACAGCGGTGAAGCGCAGTCGCGCGTGGAAATCACGCTGCCGGCCGCGCAGCAGGCGCTGGCCGAAGCGGTGGCGATGACCGGCAAGCCGCTGGTGGTGCTGCTGCGCAATGGTCGCGCGCTGGCACTGCAGGGCGCGGTGCGCAATGCGCACGCCGTGGCGATCACCTGGTACCTGGGCACCCAGACCGGGCATGCGGTGGCCGATGTGCTGTTCGGCGACTACAACCCGTCCGGTCGCCTGCCGGTGAGCTTCCCGCAGGTGTCCGGCCAGCAGCCGTTCTTCTACAACCATCCGCGCACCGGTCGCCCGGAACTGCCGACCATGTCCGAGTTCAAGGCGCGCTGGCGCGAGATCCCCAACGAGGCGCTGTACCCGTTCGGCCATGGCCTGGGTTACACCACCTTCGGCTACGGCGTGCCGCAGCTGAGCAGCGACACGCTGGGCTGGGACGACACCCTGACCATCACCACCACGCTGACCAACACCGGTGCGGTGGCCGGCGAAGAAGTGGTGCAGCTGTATATCCACGACCGCGTGGCCAGCCGCGTGCGGCCGGTGCGTGAGCTGAAGGATTTCCGCAAGGTAGCGTTGCAGCCCGGCCAGAGCACCGAGGTGCAGTTCACGCTGGATCGCCACGCGCTGGGCTTCACCGGTCGCGATGGCGTGTTCCGTGCCGAACCGGGCCAGTTCGAGTTGTGGGTGTGCGCCTCCGGCTGCCCTGCCTGGACGCGTGATTAGCGCGCAGAAGCAGCCGACCAACGGTCGGCTCTACGTTGGTCGTCGCCGGCGGCTGCCGTCCCGGCGGCAGGCGGGTGGACTCGTCATCATCGGCGGCTGACGTAAACGCGGTTACGCTGGCGCCCTCGCGATATCGACGGAGCCGAGCATGCGTGTGATCCGAATCCTGTTACCCACCCTGTTGCTGGCCGCCTGTTCGCAGCCGGCGCCGCCGACGGCGGACGCCGCTGCACCGGCTACCTCGCCACCGGCGACCACCGCCACGCCCGGGGACGACGTGCCGGCCGCCGGCCTGTCGCCGGATGCGGTGAATGCCGGTGCCGAACCTGCGCCGGATGCCGCCACCCAGGCACCGCCCAATGGCAGCCCCGAGGCGTCCGATGCGATCGACACCGAAGAGGGCGAGGGCGATGCCCGCCAGCGTATTGAAAAACTGCTCGGCGACGCCGACGCGTACGAGGCGCTGTTCAACGACCTGCAGCGCGGTGTCGCCGCCAACGATACCAATGCCGTGGCGGCATTGATGCGCTATCCGCTGCTGGTGCATGTGGGCGGCAAGAAACGCCAGGTGGCCGATGCGGCCACGTTCAAGCGCGAATACAGCCAGATCGTCACCCCGGAGATCGCCAAGGCGATCGCCGCGCAGACCTTCGATGGGCTGTTCGTGAACTGGGAAGGCGCGATGATCGGCAAGGGCCAGGTCTGGATCGGCGGCAAGTGCCTGGACAAGGACTGCACCCGCTCGGACGTCAAGGTCATCACCGTGCAGGATTGACCGGCCCTGCCCGCCCTTCCGGCCTCGAGGACCGGGAGGGCGGGCATGTCAGGATCACGCCTTGGGCGTGAGCTTCAGCAGGCGCCCGTTCTTGCCGTCTTCCAGCAGCCAGATCGCACCGTCTGGGCCCTGCTCCACTTCGCGGATGCGCTCGCCCATGTTGAAGCGTTCGGCTTCATGCGCGCTGTCGCCGTCGAAGGCCACGCGCACCAGCGCCTTGGACGACAGCCCGCCGATAAAGCCGCTGCCCTTCCACTGCGGGAACTGCGTCCCGCTGTAGATGATGAAACCGGCCGGCGAAATCACCGGGGTCCAGCTCACCTTGGGCGCTGTGAATTCGGGGCGTGTGGCGTGGTCGGGAATATCGCGGCCGTCGTAATGGTTGCCGTTGGACACGATCGGATAGCCGTAGTTGGCGCCGCGCTCGATCAGGTTGAGTTCGTCGCCGCCGGCCGGGCCCATCTCGTGCACCCACAATTTGCCGCGCGCATCGAAGGCGATGCCCAGTGCATTGCGGTGCCCCAGCGACCAGACCTGTGCGGCCACGCCGCCCTGCGAGGCGAACGGGTTGTCGGCGGGCACGCTGCCGTCGTCGTTCAGGCGCACGATCTTGCCGAGGTTGCTGGCCATGTCCTGGGCCGGATCGAACTGCTGGCGTTCGCTGGAGGTGATCCACAGTTTGCCGTCCGGGCCGAACGCCAGGCGATGACCGAAATGGCCCTTGCCGTCCACCTTGGGCGTCTGCCGCCAGATCACCTTCAGGTCCTTGAGCGTGCCGCTGCCATCGGCGCCCAGGACCAGACGCGCGCGCGCCACCGCGGCACCCCGGGTATCGCCTTCACCGGCTTCGGCATAGCTGACGTAAAGCAGCTGATTGCGGGCGAACTGCGGGTGCGGCAGCACGTCGCCGAACCCGCCCTGGCCGCCATAGGCCACCTTGGGCAGGCCGCGGATGTCGGCTCGCGTAGCCGTCTTGAGGTCCACGTGCTTCAACGTGCCGGCCTTCTCGCTGACCAGCAGGCTGCCGTCGGGCAGGAAGCTCATCGCCCAAGGCTCGTCGAATTTGGCCACTTCGGTGGCGGCGAAGGGCCACTGCGCCTTTTCCAGCACGGGGGCGGCGGCCTTGTCGGCGGCCACGCAGGCGGTGGTGAACAGCGGCAGGGTAAGAGTGACGGCGAGCGAAAGCAGGAGCTTGCGGGTCATTGGGGATCTCCGTAGGGGGATGCGATGGCCAGCCATGGTTGTACAGCATGCCCATCAACGCGGCGTGGACCATACGTCATCCCCGGTAGGCGCGCGGGCCCGGATCGGCTACCGTTGCCGCGGGCCGCCCGTGGGGTGGCAGGTGCGGCATGCCGCCATCAAATGGAGTTGGATCAATGAAGCAACAGGTGCATAAACCCTCCCCGGCGTTCATCGCCGCCTCGTGGGCGGCGCTGCTGCTGGGCGCGGCGGCTTATCTGGTCGGTCTGTTCAACGCGGAAATGGTGCTCAACGAAAAGGGCTACTACCTGACCCTGCTGTTGTTCGGGCTGTTCGCGGCCGTCTCGCTGCAGAAGAGCGTGCGCGATCGCGTCGAAGGTATTCCGGTCAGTGGCCTGTACTACGCGCTGTGCTGGTTTGCGCTGCTGGTGTCTCTGCTGTTGCTGCTGGTGGGGCTGTGGAACGCCACGCTGCTGCTGAGCGAGAAAGGCTTCTACGGCATGGCCTTCGCGTTGAGCCTGTTTGGCGCGGTGGCAGTGCAGAAAAACACCCGCGACCTGATGGCCGCGGGTGCCGATGCGCGTGCGATTCCGCCGCTGCCCAGCGGCGAGTAACGCTGTCAGGCGTGTCGCGCGCTGCCTCAGGTACCGCGCGGCACGCCCTTGTCCAGATGGGCCTGGCGCAGTGCGGTGGATTCATCCCAGCCGCGGCGCACCGCATTGCGCGCCTGTTCCCAGGTCAGCTTGCTCTTGCCGTGTTCCTGCGCCCAGCGCGTCTGCAATTCGGCTTCCACCTGCTCGTAGGCGCGGATGACATCATCGGCGCGCGAGTGGTGACCGAGCTGGTAAGCCGGCTCGTAGTCGTCGAAGAACTGGGTGTTGTCGTAATACGGCTCGCTCGGAAAGCGCTCACGCCAGTAGTCCGACACGGCCTGGCGCGGCACGCCGTCTTCCGGCACCCGGCCGGGAATCTGATAATCAGTAGGCATGTGGTAGCTCCGGTTGGGTGAGGTTCCAGCCTAGCCAGACGCCGGTTAACGCAGCGGACCGGTGGAGTGAATGACAGATCAAGTGCCATTCGCTGCGCAGGCGTGGTTCAGCCCAGCGGTTCCTTGCGCGGCAGTTTGTAGATGACCGCCCCCACCACGAAGGCGATACCGGCGGCGGCCATGTTCTGCCAGCTGGCGCTGACGAACAGGGCCACGCACAGCAACAGCGCCAGGATAGGGATCAGCGGGCCGCCGGGCAGTTTCAATGCACCGGGACGGTCGCGGAAACGCCGTGCGAGCACCAGCACCGCAGCGGCGGTACCGATGTAGGCGAACAGGCGCGTGGTCATCGACAGCAGTGCCAACTGCACGAACGAACCGGACAGTGCCAATGCCAGCGCGATCAGGCCCTGGGTGATGATCGCCGCGGCTGGCGTGCGGAAGCGTGGATGCACCTGCGCCAGCAGCTTGGGGCCGTAGCCGTCGCGGGCCAGCGCAAACAGGAAGCGCGGCCCCATCATCATCGTGTTGCTGTTGGTGCCGAGGATGGAGATGGTGGCGCCGACGGTGAGGATCAGCGCCAGCGCCTCGCCGCCGAAGCTGGAGGCCGCATCGGCCAGCGGCGTCGGCGAACTGGCCAGGCCGGCCAGGGTGCCCTGCGCGACCAGCTGCACCGCCCCGTAGATGACGGTGACGCTGACGATCATGGTAATCAGCGCGAACGGAATATCGCGGCGCGGGTTCTTGTACTCACCGGCAGCGGCCGGGATGTTCTCGAACCCGGCGTAGGCATACAGCAGCAGCAACGCGGCCTCGCCCATGCGCTGCAGGTCATGCGGGTCCGGGCGCACGCCGGAGAAGGCTAGGTCCATGTCCACGTAGAACGCGCCGATCGCCACGAACAGCAGCAAGGGCACCAGCTTGCCGATCACCAGGATCACCCCGGTGCGTGCGGCCGAGCGCACCCCGGCCACGTTGACGGCGGTGAGAAAGCCCAGCGACACCACGATGATCGCCACCCGGCCCAGGTCATGCCCGGCCCACGGCCAGAACCGCGCCACTGCATCGGCCAGCGCATTGCTCAATGCTGCCGCCGAGCTGATCCGGGTCAGCCAGATCATCCAGCCGATCTCGAACCCGGCAAACCGACCGAACGCCTCACGTGCATACAGGTAGCTGCCGCCGGGCTCGTCGAAGTAGCTGGCGGCCTGGGCATAACAGAGCACCAGCAGCGCGACCACGATGCCGGCCGCGACCACGCCCCACAGGCTGAAGGGGCCGAGCAGGGCGACGGTGGCGGCCGGCAGCAGGTAGATGCCGCTGCCGATCACATCGTTGATCGACAGCCCGACGATCTGCCAGCGGCTGACCGCGCGTTCCAGTTGCGGATCGGCCGGTGTGCTCATCGCGTGTTGTCCTGTTGTGCCGGCAGATTCCAGTCGTATTGCAGCTGCTGGTACTGCGCGCGCGGCAGCAGCACGAACAATGGGCGCTGGGCCGGGTCCAGCCAGGCCAGCAGGCTGCGCATGTGCTCGGGCTGCATCGCCGTACAGCCGGCGGTCGGCTCACCGGGCGTGCGCCACAGGTGGGCGAAGATGCAGCTGCCGCGGCGCGGTTCGGCTTTGGGGTTGTGCTCGATCACAAAGCCCTCCCGATAGCGCGCATCGCCCTTGTTGTGCAGGTCCAGCCGCATCGGTTCGGTGGAGCCTTCCACGGCGTCGGTGCCCACCACCTCGGCATCGACGATGCGGTTGTAGTACGGCGAATCGGGGACGTCCATGCAGTAGCTGCTGGCCTGCATCGGCTGGTAGGGCAGGGCCGTGGTGATCTTTGGCGCATAGCCGAAGGCCGGACCGATGCTGAAGATGCCGGCCGGGCTGCGGCCATCGCCTTCCTGTTTTACCGGGTCCCCGGGCTTTATCGGGTCGCCGGGCGGATGCGCGGCAGCGCCCTGGGCCGGCAGCACGCCCACGCCCCAGGCGCTGCCGTTGCGGCCCACGGCCACCTCGAATGCGTCGCCGTGGGGCGCCCAACCCTTGGGCGTGCGCACATAGGCCTGCAACCGGCCCTGGGTGGCGTCCCAGCCCTCGGTGGTGACCACGATCATCTGGTGGTGGTCCTGCAGTGGGCCCACCGCCGGGGTGAGCGCGGTGGCAGGCAGGGCGCTGGCGGCCAGCACGACGGCGAAGACGGAGCGGAACAACGGCAGCATCGTGGCGGACTCCAAAAGACCAGGTGTCGATCAGGTGTCGATCAGGTGTTCGATCCGTTCCAGGTTCACCCCGAGCTGGCGGTGGCGGTCCGGGTTGGCGTGGCACAACAGCACGAAGACGAAGTCCAGCAGGGACTGCAACGAGGCACGGTACAGCAGTTGCGCCACGTGCGGCGCTGGGTCGTGCGCGCACACCACCAGCGAGGCATCGGCGTGCGCGCGCAGCGGGTTGGCGCTGTGCCGGGTGATCGAGATCACCTTGCCGCCCATGTCCTGGAACTGCCGCGACAGCTGAAACAGCTGCGGCAGCTTGCCAAATTCGGAGAACACCAGCATCGCATCGTTGGCGCGCGCGGCCGACAGGTTGGCCATCATCAGGATCGGGTCGGCGTGGTGCACGGTGAGCATGCCCAGCAGCGACAGCCGCATGGCGAATTCGCGTGCGTACAGGCCGTCATCGCCCAGGCCGTAGACGAACAGCTTGGGTGCGGCGTCGATCAGCTGCACGATGGTTTCCACGTCGGCCTGCGGATTGGCCAGCCGGGTTTCCTGTTCGGCGGCGGCCTTGCTCAGCCGCAGCCGTTCGGCGATCTGCGCGTAATCGTTGGCATCGGCCGGTGCAGGCGGGCGTGACTGGGGATCGCTACCGGCGCGGGCGACCGCCTCGCCGATGGAGTACTTCAGATCCGGATAGCCCTTGAAGCCCAGCTTTTGACTGAACTTGACCACGCTGGACTGGCTGATCCCCAACGCGCTGGCCAGCTGCTGGGACGAGTAATCGCGCAGCAGGTGGGCGTTGTCGAGGATGAAGTCGGCGATGCGGCGTTCGATCGCCGACATGTGGTCACGCTCGGAGCGGATTTTCACCAGGGGCGGCATGGAAAGGGCATCAGGTCCGTTGGGGAGAGCATACGCAATGCGGCCGGTAGAGCCGACCGTTGGTCGGCTGCACAGGACAGGATCGCGCGAAGAGCAGCCACCCATGGGGTGGCTCTACCGCAGTAATGCAGACGGTCACCACCGCGGCGGCGTGATCATCTCCAGCCCCCGCACTTCAGTGATGCCCAGTCCCGGTGCGTCGCTGATGGTGATCTCCGATTCGTTGAAGTTGACCCCGCCGGTGACCGGGTTGAACTGCCCCAGCGAGGGGCCGTCCAGGTCGACCTTGGTGATCACATCGCTCTTGGCCACCGCCAGGTGCACGGCCGCGGCCACGCTGATGCTCGACTCGATCATGCAGCCGATCATGCACGGCACGCCGTAGATCGCGGCGATGTCGGCGATGCGGATCGCATTGGACAGCCCGCCGGTCTTCATCAGCTTGATGTTGATGATGTCCGCCGCGCGCTGTTGGATCAGGTCGACCACCTGGCCGGGATTGAACACGCTCTCATCGGCCATCACCGGCGTGTTGACCCGGTCGGTGACGTACTTCAGCCCACTGATGTCGGCCGCCTTGACCGGCTGCTCCAGCAGTTCCAGCACCACGCCGGCCTCTTCCAGTGCGCGCATCGCGTGCACCGCCTGCTTGGCGGTCCAGCCCTGGTTGGCATCCAGGCGCAGCAATGCCCGGCCCTGCACCGCCGCATGGATCGCCTTGACCCGCTCGATGTCCAGCCCGATGTCCTTGCCGACCTTGATCTTCAGCGACTCGAAGCCGCGGTCGATGGCCGACAGCGAGTCGGCCACCATCTTGTCGATGTAGTCCACGCTGATGGTGATGTCGGTGGTGATCACCGGATCGCCGCCGCCGAGCATGCGGTACAGCGGGGCGTTGTGCAGCTGCGCCCACAGGTCGTACACCGCGATTTCCACTGCGGCCTTGGCGCTGGTGTTGCGCTCCAGCGAGGATTGGATCAGCGCGCACACGCGGTTGAGGTTGGCCACGTCCTGGCCGATCAGGCGCGGCTTGATGAAGCTGTTGATGGCCTCGATGATCGACCCGTGGGTGTCGCCGGTGATCACCGCCGTCGCCGGGGCCTCGCCGTAACCGGTGTGGCCGCTGTCGGTGCGCACCAGCACCACCACGTCCTCGACGGTGTCCACGGTGCGCAGCGCGGTCTTGAAGGGGGTTTTCAGCGGCACGCGCAGCATGCCCAGTTCGATGTCGGTGATCTTCATTCAGGGGTCTGTGGCCGGATGCGCTGGATGTTGGTGATACGGTCGATGTAGCTGACGGTGTCGCTGGCCATCATCGGCTCCAGCGGGGTCACCGACACGCCGTTGAGATGGGCCTGCACGCGGGTGCCGTCGGCGCCGAACCAGCTGCCCCCGGCGGTGTCGTGGATCATCCAGGTGCGGCCGTCGAGATGGCCGAGGGTGACCATCACGTGCCCGGGGATGTAAACCAGGTCGCCGACCTGCAGCTGTTCCACCGCCGCGGTGCGCTTGGCCTGGCCGTCCTTTGGATCGAAGGCGATCCGGTCCAGCGCCGGGCTGACCGCTTGGGCGCTGGTGTTGCGCGGCACCAGCACGCCGAAGCTGCGGTAGATCTCCGAGACGAAGCCGCTGCAGTCGCGGGTGTCGTAGTCGTGGCCCCAGCCGTAGCGTTCGCCGAGGAACTTGAACGCCTGGGTGATCAGGTTGCGCGGGGTCAGGGGCAGGTAATCGGCGGCGCTGTCCTGCGCGCGCGGCAGCAGCGCCGGTACCAGCGCCAGGCCACCGTCGTCGTTGCGCACCGGCAGTTGCACCACGTAAGCGGCATGCGCCTGCTGGCCGTTGACGGTCTTGTCCTGCGGCCAGTCGGCGATCACCGGCAGGCGCACGCCCATGTCCAACTGTAGGCGCGACACGCGGGGCTCCTCCGGGGTAGGGGCGGTGAAGGCGGTAGCGCCGGTGATGACACGGTACGGACCGCGCTGGGCGTAACCGAGCACGGTGGCCGCATCGCCGAGGCCGACGAAGCGCTTCTCGATCCATGCCGAATAGCGCTCGCTGGTGATGAACAGCCAGTGGCCATCGGCGCTCTCATGCAGCACCGCTATCGCATCGCCCGGAAACAGCGCCGATTCCTGGAAGCGGTCGATATCGGTATCGCCCTGTGTGGTGAACACCCGCAGCGTGGTCGGGAACGCGCGCAGGGCGGCGCGGTGGGTGACCAGGCCGTACTGCAGCGGACGCTGGGCCGGAACCGCGTCCAGGGCGAGGTTGGCCACGGTGGCGCCGCGCTGGGCGGCGCTGATGCCCTGGCCGTCCGCGCCGTACAGCGGTTTGGCCGGCCAGGTCGACAGGGTTTCGATCGCGGCCAGCACCTGTGCCCGCGGCAGCTGTGTCGGCAAGGCGCGCAGGTCGTGGATGGAGCGGTCTTCGGCACGCATCCGTGCGTTCTGCGCGGCGATGCCGGCGCGGTCCAGGATGGGCTGGTCGGCGTTGGGCGCGCGCTGGGCCCAGAAGCCGGGCGCCAGATAGGCTTCGCGCAGGCCGATGACGCCGCCGAAGTCGGCGTCGGCCGCGCGGCGTGGCGCCTCGGCAGCGGCATGACCGGTGGCAAGCAGGGCGGCCAGCAGTGCGCCGGCCAGCCAGGACGGCCGCGCAGGGCGGTTGGGGGAAGCCAGGATCCTCAAGCGGTCACCCTCCTCGGAAGCGTCAGGAATATTTATTCCTTTTTTCATCGAAAGCAAGAATAAATTATTGACCGCCCATCGGGCCCGTGTTACACAGCGATTACCACCCGCACCTGGGAAGTGTCGCCGTGGATTTCGCTGCACGCAAACCGCGTTTGCTCCATTTCGCCCGCTGGCGCGCCGCAGCCTGTCTGCTGTTGGCGCTGCCGCCGCTGTGCGCATGGGCCGGCGCTTCGCTGCCGGAGGTGATCGCGCAGATCGACCGCGGTGCGTTCGCCACCGCCACCGCGCAGATCGATGCGGCCCTGCACGACACCACGCTCAGCGCTGCCACCCGCCACGACTTGACCTTCCAGCGCGAGCGCATGCGCCGCATGCAACTGGACTTCACCCTGGATGCCGACGCGGCCAAGGCGCTGCTGCGCCGGCAGATCCCGGACCTGCGCGATGACGAGTTCGCGCGCTGGGATGCGGCCGGGTTGATCGAACACCTGGATATCGATGGCCAGCGCCGCTACTTCAAGCGTGCGCCATCCAACCTGTTCCGCATCAGCGCTGAAGCACGCGCCCGGCGCGCGCCGGATGTGCCACTGCCGACCGACGGGCCCTTCGAGATGCTCGGCCCCCACCACGAAGAAATCGTCGCCGCTGCCCGCGCCAGTGGTGCCACCAGCGTGGTGCCGCGCCGCGTGGAGGTAACCCAGTCGCTGGTGGTCAAGGCCGATGCTGTGCCTGCGGGTGCGTCCGTCCGTGCCTGGATTCCGTATCCGCGCGCGATTGCCGGCCAGCAGGAAGATATCCAGTGGCTCACCAGTACCCCGACCGGAGCGCGCATCGCGCCGGAAAGCGCCCTGCAGCGCACTGCCTACCTGGAGCGCACGGCGGTGGCCGGCACGCCTACCGCATTCGAGATCCGCTACGCGGTCACCGTGTACGCCCGGCATGTCCCGATCGATCCGGCCAAGGTTCTGCCCACGCCGAAGGACCCGGCACTGCAGCCGTTCCTGGCCGAACGCGCGCCGCATGTGCTGTTCACCCCGGCATTGCGCGCGTTCTCGCAGCGCGTGGTCGGTACTGAAACCAATCCGTACCGCATCGCGCAGAAACTGTTCGATGCGGTGGACCAGATTCCCTGGGCCGGCGCACGGGAATACTCCACGATCTCCAACATCAGCGACTACGCCCTGCACGCCGGCCACGCCGACTGTGGCCAACAGACGCTGCTGCTGATCGCGCTGCTGCGCCTCAATGGCATCCCCGCGCGCTGGCAGTCGGGCATGGTCTACGCCGATGACGCGGTCGGCTACAACAACCTGCACGACTGGGGCGCGCTGTACCTGGCGCCGTATGGCTGGGTGCCGATGGATGTCACCACCGGGCGCCTGGACAGCCCGCAGCCGGCACTGCGCGATTTCTACTTCGGCGGGCTCGATGCCTACCGCATCGCCTTCAACGACGATTTCCAGCAGCCGCTGCAACCGGCAAAGCGCCATCCGCGCTCGGACACGGTGGACTCGCAGCGCGGTGAGGTCGAGTGGGCCGGCGGCAACCTGTACTTCGATCAATGGAACTACGACTCCCAGTCGCACGTGGTGCCACTGGGGGCAACGCGGTAAACGGCGGTACCCACGATTCCATATCTGCAGGAGAGAGCAGGGAATGAATGCACATCGATTGAAGCGGGCCGCGCTCTGCGTTGCCCTGGGGGCCTGCCTGGGCTCGGTCGCGCCCATGGCGATGGCCCAGGACGGCGCAGTGGTTGGCAAGCTGGTCACCGATTCGGGACAACGCCTGGACAACGCGACGGTCACCGTGCGCAATCCGTCCACGGGATTTGTGCGTTCGGTGAGGGCCGAGGCCAATGGCAGCTACCGCATCCCGTTGCTGCCAGTGGGCACTTACGAGCTGGAAGTGGCCGTTGCCGGCGGGGCCCCGGCGCGCGTTGGCCAGGTCAACGTCGGCCTGGGTAGCGCCACCACGGTGAACGTGCCGGTCAGCGGTGTCAGCACGCTGGGCACGGTGCAGGTGCGTGCGCCGCAGGTGGTGTCGATGGTGGACGTGAAGTCGACCGAATCGGCCACCAACATCACCCGCGAAGAACTCTCGCGGCTGCCGGTGGACCGCGACATCACCGCGGTGGCGCTGTTGGCGCCGGGGGCGGTGAAGGGCAAGGGATCGCTGGGCGGGCAGGGCATTTCCTTCGGCGGCTCCTCGGTGGCCGAGAACACCGTCTACATCAACGGCCTGAACGTCACCGACTTCTATAACCGGGTCGGCTTCTCCTCGGTGCCGTTCTCCTTCTACCAGGAGTTCCAGGTCAAGACCGGGGGCTACTCGGTGGAATTCGGGCGCAGCACCGGCGGGGTCATCAACGCGGTGACGCGCTCGGGCAGCAACGACTTCAAGGCCGGCGCGGAACTGGTGCTGGAGCCGCGTGCGTGGCAGTCGCAGGCACGTGACCGCTACGACGGCGACGGCAGCCGCTACATCACCGCCCGCCGCGATGACTATTCGCGCAGCGCGCTGAACGTGTTCGCCTCCGGTGCGCTGGTGCAGGACAAGCTGTTTTTCTTCGGCATGTACGAAGCGCGCGACTACACCCCCAACTCCACCAATGACGCCGGCACCGTGCTCAACCGTGGCACCGCCGACGATCCGTTCTGGGGCGGCAAGCTGGACTGGCAGATTACCGACAACCAGATGCTGTCGCTGTTCGGCTTCTCCGACAAAAGCGATACCGTCACCGACGTCTACCGCTACGACTACGACACCGGCCTGGCCGTGGGCGAGCGCACCAACCAGGTCTACAACACGGTGGGTGGAAAGAACTGGTCCGGTACCTACAGCTGGCAGGTCAGCAACGACCTGACCATGAAGCTGATGTACGGCGAGAACAAGCGCAACCGCACCCAGAGCAGCCTCATGGATGAGAACTGCAACCGCGTGTTCGACAACCGCACCGCCAGCCAGGGCGTGCCCACCGACCTGCAGGGCGACCGCAGCTGCACCAGCAGCTCGCAGCTGGAATCGGCGCTGGATACGCGCAAGGCCGCCCGCGCCGATTTCGAATGGACCCTCGGCAACCATCTGCTGCGCTTCGGCCTGGACCGCGAAGAGAACACCTCCGACTACGAGCGTGCCTACCCCGGCCCCGGTGGACTGCGCTACGACATCTATTACCGCACCCCGGGCAGCTCCCTCAACGGCGGCGTGGTGCCGGCCAGCGGACTCGTCGCGCGCACCCGCCGCTACGAAGTGGCCGGATCGTTCGAGACCATCAACTCGGCGTACTACCTTGAAGACAACTGGCAGGTCACGCCGAACGTCCTGCTCAACATCGGCGCACGCTTGGAAGGCTTCGACAACAAGGGCGGCGACGGCGACAGCTACATCAAGATCGACGACATGATCGCGCCCCGGCTGGGCTTCTCGTGGGACGTGCGCGGCGATGGCACCACCAAGGTATTCGGCAACCTGGGGCGCTATTTCCTGCCCGTGGCCAACGTGATCAACATCAAGCAGGCCGGCGGCTTCCTGGACGAGCGCACCTGGTATGAATTCCTCGGTTACAGCGGCGCGTCCAACAACGTCCCCAACCTGGGCGGCCAGATCGGGCCGGTGGACAACTCGCAGGGCGACGGCAGCGTGCCGGACCTGCGCGCCGAAGTGAACCGCGACATGGATCCGGTCTACCAGGATGAAGCCATCCTCGGCTTCCAGCACATGCTCAGTGCATCGTGGTCGGTCGGCGCCAGCGTCACCTACCGGCGCCTGCACAACGCCATCGATGACATGAACATCACCGCGACCGGCCAGTGCGGGGCGATCGACGGCGTCTGGATCATGGGCAATCCCGGCCGCACCAACACCGTATGGGGCGACAGCAACTGCGACGGCAGCAACGATGCCTGGATCGATATCGACACGGCCCGCGAAGGCTGGGCGCTGTATGACGACGACGGCAACTACGTCGGCCAGCGCGGGTGGGTCACGCCCAAGCGCGATTACAAAGCGCTGGAGCTGCAGGTGGATCGTGCATGGGACGGCACGTGGGGCTTCAATGCGTCCTACACGTTGGCCTATGGCCGCGGCAACGCCGAAGGACCGGTCAACTCCGACACCGACTTCGCCGATGCCGGTCGCACCGAAAACTTCGACAATCCGTGGGTCAACTATCGCGGCTACGGCTATCTGGCCAACGATCGCCGCCACCAGTTCAAGTTCCGCGGCAGCTATGCGCTGACCGAGAACCTCACGGTCGCCGCGACGCTGGGCGTGCAGTCCGGCAGCCCGATCACCCGCTTCGGTGCCGGCAACCCGTTCGACGCCACCGACTTCCACAGCTACTACGTGTGCGTCTCCAACTGCCAGGCCACGGTGCCGTCCGAGCGGGTGTTCGGGCATTCCCCGCGTGGCGGTGACGGCCGCACGCCCTGGACCTACGACCTGGACATGAGCGTGGCCTACAAGATCCCGGTGCCACTGGATATCAACGTCAAGCTGGCGGTCTACAACGTGCTCAACCAGCAGCGCATCGTCTCGGTGGACCAGGATTATGAGCCGCAGGACAGCATCGGGACGCCCAATCCGTTGTATGGCTATGGCACCGGCTTCCAGTCGCCACGGTATGCGCAGCTCACGGTGACCTGGAACTACTGATGGCATCGCCGGCATGACGCAGGCGACGTGGACGGCGGTGCTGGTGGGGCTGGCAATGGCCACCGGCACCGTCGCGGCGTCACCGGCCGCGTTCGATCCGATGTTCGACCAGGCCCGGCAGCAGTACGCGCTGCCGGGCCTGGCGATGGCGGTGGTTGAAGACGGCCAGGTGGTCTACCAGCGCACGGCTGGCGAGCGACGCAGCGGCAGTGGCGAGGCCATCGACCCCGACACCCTGTTCAAGATCGCCTCCAACAGCAAGGCCATGACCGCCGCACTGCTGGCGCGGCTGGTCGACCGCGGGGCCTTGCGCTGGGACGATCCGGTGATCAGGTACCTGCCGCAGTTCCGCATGCACGATCCCTGGGTCACCCGGCAGATGCAGGTGCGCGATCTGCTCATCCACAACAGTGGACTGGGGCTGGGCGCCGGCGACTTGATGCTGTGGCCGGAGCCCAACACCTTCACCCGCCAGGACATCATCGCCGGGCTGGCGCACCTCAAGCCGGTCACCAGCTTCCGCAGCGGCTACGCCTACGACAACCTGATGTATGTGGTGGCCGGTGAAGTGGCCGCCGCCGCCGGCGGCAAGCCGTATGACCAGTTGCTGCGCGAGGAAGTGTTCGTGCCGCTGGGCATGGACCGCTGCCAGGTCGGTGCGTGGTCGGTGGCCCACGTCGGCAACGTCGCCCAGCCGCATACCCGTCGCGACGGGCGCAACGTCGTGGTCCAGGCCGATGGCGATACCAGCCCGGACCTGCCTTCGATGGCCGCCGGTGGCATCCGCTGCAGCCTCAAGGACATGACCCGCTGGATGCAGGTGCTGCTGGACCCGACCGTGGTGCCGGGCTGGTTGGGCGCCGCGCAACGGCGCGCGCTGTGGACCGCGCACATGCCGATGCCGCTCGGTGCGCGTCAACGGCAGTGGGACAACGCGCACTTTTACGCCTACGGCTACGGTTGGCGCCTGTCGGACATGGACGGGCAGTGGAAGGTGGCCCACACCGGCACGCTGTCGGGCATGTACTCCTCGCTGGCGCTGCTGCCGGACCGCAAGGTGGGCGTGGTGATCCTCATCAACGGTGATGCCGAGGATGCACGCACCGCGCTGATGCAGGCCGCATTGAAGCACTACACCGCGCCGGCGCAGGCTCGCGGTGTCCTTGATTACGCACGCCTGCTGCGGCAGGAACAGCAGCAACGCACCGACGCCGGCCAGGTGCGGCCCGATACCCGCGCGCGGCGCCCGGCAGGCCCGGGCGCTCCCCGCGCCTGGCAGGGCCGTTACCGCGACCCGTGGCTGGGGCAGGCCAGCCTTTGCCCGCAGGGTGGGCAACTCCGCTTCAGCGTGGACAAGTCGCCCGGGCTCCAGGGCCGGGTGATGCAGCTCGGTAGCCGCTGGCTGGTGCAGTGGGATACCCTCGGGTCGGACGCCGAACCCTGGCTGCAGGTTGAGCCGGGCACACCGACAACGCTTACGTTGCGTGCCATCGACCCGGATATCGACTTCAGCTATGACTACCAGGACCTGCAGTTCACCCGTATCGGCGATTGCCTCTAGCACCGCACTGATCGCCCTGTTCGTCGCCTTTGGCGCGGCCGCCCAGCCGGTGCGGATCGCGCTGGTACGCACCCCCGAACAGGCCGGCATGGTCGACATCCGCAGCCTCGCCCCGGATATCGACCTGGACCTGCGCTATGCCGGGGCCAACAATTTCACCGGCCGCCGCGTGCCCGGCTACGACGCCGCCAAGTGCTACCTGCTCAAGCCTGCGGCCACCGCGCTGGCCAAGGTTGAAGCGGACCTGCGTGCCGACGGATACGGCCTGCGGCTGTTCGACTGTTATCGCCCCGCGCAGTCGGTGCAGGCCTTCGTGGACTGGACCAACGACCCGCTGGAACAGTCGCGGAAGGCCCAGCAGTATCCGGGCCTGGACAAGCCGGCGCTGCTCGGCGGCTACATCGCCCAGACCTCCGGGCACAGTCGCGCCGCTACCGTGGACCTCACGCTGGTGGATTGCCGCAGCGGCACCTGCACCGCGCTGGACATGGGCACCGACTTCGACTTCTTCGGTCCGCGTGCGCATACCGATGCGCCCGATGTCACCCCGCAGCAGTATCTCAATCGGCAGAAGCTGCGCCAGGTGATGGGCCGCCAGGGCTTTGAGAACTACCCGCAGGAATGGTGGCACTACACCCTCACGCCCGAGCCGGACCCGCACACCGCCTACGACGTCCCCGTGCGCTGACCCCCGTGGCGGCAAGGTGGGCCGCTACACTGTGCGCTCACCGACCGCCCGGATCACGATGAACCTGCCGCTGCACTTTGGATTGCTCGGAACGCTGGAAGCGGGGCTTATCGCGCTGCTGGTCGGCCTGCTGGTGTATGCGCTGTGGCAGCGGTTGTGCCGCGCCGTTGGTTGGAACGCCGGGCACGCGATCGGCTGGGCGTGCGTGATCGCGGTGATCGCCTCGGCTGGCATCGACGCGTGGAAGCTGTTCTACATGGGCATCATGCGGCTGGAGTCGCCGCTGTATGCGCGCTTGTTCCTGGCCACCGTCCACGATCCGAACGAACTCGGCTCGCGGGTGGTGCTGGAAGTGGCCGGTGCGCTGTTCGGTGTTGCGGCAGGGTGGCTTCTGTTCAGTTCGCGCTCAGGCGAAAAAAACGCCAGCGACACCTGACAATTCGTTTGCATCCGGTTAAATCCGGGCCGGTTGAATGCGTGTGTTACTCCGCACTCACCCACACCTAACCACTGCGGTAATCGACGCCTGCGCGCAGGTGGTTAAGACCGTGTGCGGGTGCCGATTGCGGCGCAATGTCGATTCACAAACGGGCTGGCAGGGTGGAAGTCGTGCGGAAACAACGAACCGTGCGACATCCCCAAAGGAGACCACCCAAATGACTATTCGCAACCGCAAGCCCCTGATCGCCCTGATCGTCGCCGCAGGCAGTGTGCTGGCCATTCCGGCGATGGCCCAGTCCGCCCAGCAGAGCGCCGCGCAGGCACAGAACCAGGCCGCGCAGGCCCAGCAGGCCGCTGCGCAGGCCGGCCAGGCGGCAGATTCGGCAGCGGGCGCTGCGGCGCAGGCGTCGCAGCAGGCCAACGGTGGCGGTGGCCAGACCTGGGCCAGCGTGGACACCGACGGCAACGGCACCATCAGCAAGACCGAGGCGCAGGTCAATGCGGGCCTGGCACAGGTGTTCGATCAGGCCGACAGCAACAAGGACGGCGAGCTTTCGCCGGATGAGTACAAGTCGTACGTGGCCGCCCAGCAGGGCAAGGCCGCCAGTGGCAGCGGCGCGCAGCCGGGTAACTGATCCATCGCGTCAACGTGCAGGCAAGGGCCCAACACCGCTGGACACCGGTGAACGGCAGTGAGGGGGAAGGGCGGCTACGGCCGCCCTTCTTTTATGATGGCCGCATGCAACATCCCGGCCGTCGGCTTCCTTTTGATGTGTATTTCCCTGCGCCGGGCGAACGGGCGCCGCAGCGTGTCTCGCATCTGCGGCCCGGCCAGATCGTGCTGGTCGCGGGCGGACAGGCCGACACCGTTTTCGACACCGTTGCCTTCGATGACCACGGCCCGCGCTGGGCCAATCCGGCATTGCGCGCGGCGCTGACCAACCTCAACGCGCACGGCTTGCCTTTCCAGTACCAGCCGCACGATCCCGAGTCGCCCGCCGCATTGATGGCGTGGTGGCAGGAAAGCGGCCACGTGGCGGCCAGCTACCGTGAACTCAGCTGGCGCGGCCCGGGCGACTGGCTGATCACCCGTATCGATCTGCCACACCCGGGCGTGCTCGGCTGGGCCGGCCCGCGCCCCTTCGGCCACTGAGCCGACACGGTCATTGGGTCCACCGGGCGCTGTTGCTATCCTTGCCCGATGATGACCTCCACGCCTGCGCCCACCGGCGCCATCGGCCTGGTCGGTTTTGACGGTGACGACACGCTGTGGAAGAGCGAGGAGTACTACCGCAAGGCCGAGCAGGACTACCTCGACATCCTGTCGCGCTATATCGACGTGCACGACACCCAGACCGCGCGCCACCTGCTGGAAGTGCAGCAGCGCAACCTCGGGGTGTTCGGTTATGGGGTCAAGGGCATGACCCTGTCCATGGTCGAAGCGGCCATCGAGATCACCCGGCAGATGATCACCGCGCGCGACCTGCAGCAGATCCTGGACATCGGCCATGACACCCTGCGCCATCCGGTCGAACTGATCGACGGTGTGCGGGAATCGGTCACCGAGATCGCCCGCGATCATCCCGTGGTGCTGATCACCAAGGGCGACCTGTTCCACCAGGAAGCCAAGATCAAGCTGGCCAACCTGCGCGATCTGTTCCCGCGCATCGAGATCGTGTCCGAGAAGGACCCGGAAACCTACGCGCGCGTGCTTGAGGAATTCAACCTGCCGATCCAGCGCTTCTGCATGGTCGGCAACTCGCTGCGCTCGGATATCGAGCCGGTGATCACCTTGGGCGGTTGGGGCATCCACACCCCGTACGCGGTGACCTGGGCGCATGAAACCCAGCACGGCGTAGCCGACGATGAGCCGCGCATGGTCGATGCGCCCACCGCCTTCGACTGGCCGCAGGCGCTGCGCAGTATCCAAGCCAAAGCCAGCCGGGGCTGACCGACATGCAGCGCGGCAAAGGTATGTGGTCATGATCCTGCGCACGCTGCTGGTGCTGCTGCTGGCCGTGCTGCCCCTGGCCGCATCGGCGCAGCAGACCGCCGAAAAGTCCGAGGCCTACGTCGTGGACACCGGCGATGCCTGGGTCGATGGCCAGTTGCGCGACATCAACCATTACGCCGAGCGCTACCCGGACAGTTTCCTGGACGAGGTGGCGCGCTACAGCGGCGTGTCGCGCGGCTACATTGCCGCGCTGATGTATACCCATGGCTGGCAGGCCGGCGACATCTACTTCGCCTGCTTCTGGGCCAAGGCGATCGCGCGTTCCTGCCGCGACAGCGTGCAGGCCTGGACCCGCGCCACGCCGGAGGAGGGGGAGCCCAAGCGTTGGGAGGCAGTGGTCAGCGATTTGCCGGTCACGCCGACCAACCTGCACTGGCGCGCCGTACGCCAGGCCATCGTCGCCAGCCACGACCACTGGGACCGCCCGATCAAACTCGACGCCACCCTGCAGCGCCAGCTCGGTGACCGCGCCCAGCGCCAGCGCAACGCTGCCGCCGCCGACCCCGGCCCCTGAGCCACCGCGCAGACCCCTGCATCCCCGCATCCCCAACACCCCGTGGCCCAACCCCGGGTAGAGCCACGCCATGCGTGGCTGCCGTTCGTACCCGCCCCACGTCGCCCCCCTTTGCTGCTGTGCAGATCGCGATTACCCACGGCCTCGGCGACAATGCGCGATTGCTGCACCTCCCCCGTGATCCGTTGCCGAGTACGTAATGAGCGCCGACCGTTTCGTTTCACCCGACGATATCCGCAGCCTGTTCGCCCAGGCGATGTCCACCATGTACCGCACCGAAGTGCCGCTCTACGGCACCCTGGTCGACCTGGTGGCCGAGATCAACGACGCCGTCCTCACCGCCGATCCGGCGCTGGTGGCCCAGCTGGACCGCAATGACGAACGCGCACGCCTGGACCAGGAACGCCACGGCGCCATCCGCGTCGGCACCGCCGAGGAACTGGCCACGCTCGGTCGCCTGTTCGCGGTCATGGGCATGCACCCGGTGGGCTATTACGACCTGTCGGTGGCCGGCGTGCCGGTGCATTCCACCGCGTTCCGCCCGCGCACGGCCAAGGCGCTCGCACACAACCCGTTCCGCGTGTTCACCTCGCTGCTGCGGCTGGAGCTGATCGACGACGCCGCACTGCGCGACGAATCGGCACGCATCCTCGCCAAGCGCCGCATCTTCACCGACACCGCGCTGGCGTTGATCGCGCAGGCCGAGCGCGATGGAGGCCTGGACGAAACCGACGCCCGTCGCTTCGTCATCGAATCGCTGGAAACCTTCCGCTGGCACGGCGATGCCACCGTGTCGCTGGCCACCTACCATGCGCTGCATGACGCGCATCGCCTGATCGCCGACGTGGTCAGCTTCCGCGGCCCGCACATCAACCACCTCACCCCGCGCACCCTGGACATCGATGCCGCCCAGGCCGGCATGCTCGCTCGGGGTATCGACGCCAAGGCCGTGGTCGAAGGCCCGCCGCCGCGTCGCTGCCCGATCCTGCTGCGCCAGACCAGCTTCAAGGCCTTGGAAGAGACCGTGCGTTTCCCGTCGGGTGATGCGGCCTTTGCGGGCACCCACACCGCACGCTTCGGCGAAATCGAACAACGCGGCCTGGCGCTCACCCCCAAGGGCCGCGCGCTGTACGACCAGCTGCTGGCCCAGGCACGCGACAGCGGAGGCGCCGGCAGCACCGGCCAGGACTACCCGACGCGCCTGGCGGCCGCCTTCACCGCCTTCCCGGACGACCACGACACCCTGCGCCGCGAAGGCCTCGGCTATTACCGCTACGCCCTCACCGATGCGGGCCGCCGCAACCTGGCTGCCATCGGCGATCTGCCGGCCGAAGCGCTGATCGCCGCCGGCCTGGCCAGCGCCGACCCGATCGTCTACGAAGATTTCCTGCCGGTCAGCGCCGCAGGCATCTTCCAGTCCAACCTCGGCGGCGAAGAGCAGCGCGCCTATGCCGCGCATGACAACCGCGACGCGTTCGAGCAGGCGTTGGGCATGCGGGTCGAAGACGAGTTCGCCATCTACGACAGTCTGCAGGCCGAATCGTTGGCGACCCTGCGCGCCGCCTGAGGTAGGGGCGCATCCCGATCGACCGCCGTGGCATCCGCCGCGATTGATGAGGGGGGAGCACGACGCTACGCGGGTGGCCGGGTGTGCAGGCCGTTTGGATGGGCTGGCGTCGCCGATCGGGCTGGTCGCGAGCGTGAGGCCCCCGTGGCGGCCGATAGGCCCCTGGCGCAAATGTCCCCCGGCCGCGTGGCGGCCTCCTCCTTTATTTTGCCCAGGAGCCTTATCTGTTTGGAATCTGGCAGCGTAGGCGTCGAGAGCCGGCGTGGGCCGCCGTAGGAGCCTGGATCTCGACGATCGACTTGTAGCTTGGCGCCCACGCCGGAATCTCCCTTGGTCCGCCCGAACAGTTGCTCGAGGTAGCACTCGAAGTGATAAGACTGGGCAAGCGGGGGAGCTCTCGACCTATCCAGCCTAGCGGAGATTTCCCATGAGCGGAATCGGGATCGATGTGTGCAAAAAATACCTGGAT
>NZ_JBFULC010000050.1:0-30911 GCF_056400525.1 Stenotrophomonas sp. P5_A9 | reverse complement strand
CCCCGCAACCCACCCAGGGTAGAGCCGAGCCATGCTCGGCTGCTCTTCCCGATCAATGCCACGGCGCCTGACGCAAGAGGAACGTTGCTGCCGAGCATGGCTCGGCACTACCGAACCCCACGCCCTCGCGACCCACGGATCCCACGCCCCCGCGACCCACCCAGGGTAGAGCCGAGCCATGCTCGGCTGCTCTTCTTCGAGCAATGCCAGGGCGTCCGACGCAAGAGGAGCATTGCTGCCGAGCATGGCTCGGCACTACCGATGCGCAGCCTTCGGCCAGCGCCACTGAATGCTCCGGCGCCCCGCGTCGACCTCACACTTCCCGTAGCGCCAGCGCGGGCGGCGTATGCAGGATCCGCCGTGTGCCCCACCAGCCGGCCAGCATGCTCAATGCCACCCCGATCGCGCCGCCGGCCAGCAATGACCCCCACGGCGGACTCAAGGTCAGCTCGAACACCTGCCGGGCCACCACGCTGCCCAGCAATGCCGCCGTGCCGACCGCCAGCAACGCCGACAGCAGCCCAAGCGCACCAAACTCGACCAGCACCGCCCCGCGGAGCTGGCTGCGCGTGGCCCCCAGCGTGCGCAGCACCGCACTGTCGTAGCGACGCTCCCCTGCGGTGGCCTGCAGGGCCGCCAGCAGCACCAGCAACCCGGCCAGCAGGCTGAAGCCCATCACCAGCTGCACCGCCTGGGTGACCCGGTCCACCACCTCGCGCACCCGCTGCAGGATGCCATCGATATCCAGCAGCGAAATGTTCGGCTGCGCGCGGGTCAGCGCCGCCAACTGCGGTGCCTGCGCATGCGGCAGATGGAAGGCGGTGATCAGGTTGTAGGGCGCATCGCCCACCGCGCCTTCGTTGAGCAGCAGGAAGAAGTTGACCCGGAACGAATCCCAGTCGGCCTTGCGGATGCTGGTCACCGTGAAGCTGCGTTGCTGGTCGCCCATCTGCAGCGTCACCGTATCGCCGAGTTTCATCCCGTAACGCTCGGCCCAGCCCTGTTCGATGGAGGCTTCCGCCGCGGTGCTGCCCGGCGCCCACCAGCGCCCGCCCACCAGCGTGTTGGCCGGCGGGAAGTCATGCCGCCAGGAGAAGTTGACCGGACGGTTGGCATCGTCGTCATCGTTGCTGTTGTCCTCGCGCTGCTGCCGCTGCGGCGGCCGGTCATTGACCGCCAACAGGCGCCCGGTACTGAACGGCTCGATGCCCGGCGCCACCACGCCCAGCCCGTGCAGCGTGCTCAGCACCGTCTCGCGCTGCTCCGGCTGGATGTTCATCAGGAAGTAGTTGGGCGTGTCCACCGGCAAACGGTCGCGCCACTGCGCCAGCAGGCCCGGCCCGATCACCGACAGCAGCAACAGCGCGCACAGCGACAGCGACAGCCCCACCAGCTGCGTCACCGCCAGCCCACGGCGGCGGGTCAGCGCGGCCAGACCCAGCTTCCAGCGCCCGCGCAGGCGCGGCTGCAGCCCACGCAGCAGCCACAGCAGCAACGCCCCAAGTACGCCGGCCAGGGCCGCCAATGCGGCCAGCCCGCCCAGCACCCAGGCCGCCAGCTTCACATCGCCGGTGGCCTGCACGGTCAGCGCCACGGTCGCCGCCAGGGCGGCCGCATAGACCAGCAGCGAACTCGGTGGCATCGCCGCGAAGCTGCGGTTGAGCACGCGCATCGGCGGCACCCGACGCAGCCGCAGCAGCGGCGGCAGGCCGAAGCCGAGCAGCAGCACCAGTCCGATCCCGGCACCACTCAAGGCCGGGGTCGCCTGTGGCAGCGGCAGGCGATTGGGGATCAGACCGCCCAGCGCCTGCACCAACCCGGCCTGCGCGGCCATGCCCAGCCCGATGCCGACCAGGCACGCCGGCACCGCCAGCATCACCAGTTGCAGCGCCATCGCGCTGAGAATGTCGCGCTGGCGTGCGCCCAGGCAGCGCAGGATCGCCACCTGGTCGATCCGGCGCAGCGCGAAGCGATTCGCCGCCAGCGCAGTGGCCACGCCGGCCAGCAGCACCGCCAGCAGTGCGGCCAGCGACAGGAAGCGGCCAGCCAGGTCGAACGCACCGCGCACGCCGCGCTGGGTGTCGGCGATGCCCACGATGCGGTAACCCTTGGCCTGCGGCGCCAACCACGCGCGGAAGTCGGCAATCGCCTCCGGCGCCCCGGCGAACATCATCCGGTAGGACGCGCGACTGCCCGGTCCGAGCAGGCCGGCGGCATCCACGTCGGCGCGGTTGACCAGCAGCGGCGGCGACAGCTGCATCAGTTCGCCGGAGGTGTCCGGTTCGGCCTGCAGCACGCGGGTGATGGTCAGCCGGCCGGCACCGAACTCCAGCGCATCGCCCACGCCCAGCCCCAGCGCCTGCATCAGGCGCGGATCGGCATAGGCCTGGCCCGGCGGCGGGGTGCCGGCGATCTCGCTGGCGCCGCCGTGCAGGGTGCGGCTGACCTGCAGCTTCCCACGCAAGGGATACCCATCGCCGACCGCCTTGATGTTGGCCATCTGGCTGGCCTCGCCATGGAACAGCACGCTGGGGAAGCTGACCATGCGCGTGCTGGCCAAGCCACGTTCGCGCGCCGCGTCGGCGAAGGCGGTGGGAATGTCCTCGCGTGCGTTGAGGCCGAGGTCGCCGCCGAGCATTTCCGCCGCACTGCCGGTCAAGGCCAGCGTGACCCGGTTGACCAGCGTGCCGACCGCGGTCATCACCGCCACGCCGAGCACCAGCGCGGCGAACACGGTCAGCAGGTCGCCGGCCAGGAACTCGCGGCGCAGTGCGCGCGCGGCATGTTTGACGACATTCATGCGGACACGCCGGACGGGCTGTCGACCAGTCGGCCGCCATCCAGGCGATAGACGCGTTCGCAGCGCTGCGCCAGGCGCAGGTCATGGGTCACCAGGATCAGGGTGGTATCGCTGGTGGCGTTGAGCGCGAACAGCAGGTCGCTGATCTGCTGGCCGGTGGCCTGGTCCAGGCTGCCGGTGGGCTCATCGGCGAACAGGATGCGCGGCCGCGCCACGAACGCGCGCGCCAACGCCACGCGCTGCTGCTCGCCGCCGGACAGCTGGCGCGGGTAGTGGCGCGCACGGTGGGTGAGCCCGACCTGCTCGAGCACCTCGCGCACGCGCGCCGGATCCTCGCGCCCGGCCAGTTCCAGCGGCAGCGCGATGTTCTCCTCGGCGGTCAGCGCCGGCAGCAGGTGGAAACTCTGGAATACGAAGCCGACCTCACGCGCACGCAGCTGCGCGCGGGCTTCTTCATCCAGCGCATTGAGATCCGCGCCGGCCAGGGTGATCCGGCCGCGGCTGGGCAGGTCCAGTCCAGCCAGCAGGCCGAGCAGGGTGGTCTTGCCCGAACCGGACGCGCCGACGATGGCGATGCTCTCGCCTTCATGGACGGTCATGCCAATGTTGTCCAGTATGTGGACTTCACCCTCCGGGCCACGCGCCGATTTGCCCACATCCAGGGCGGCGATGGCGACGGGAGCGCTGCGGGGGGACAGGCTGTCGATGAGGATTCTCCAATGAGCACAACGATGTGGAAGGGCCGCGCGGCCCCGATGGTCTGGCTGATGGCATGGTTGCTGCTGCTACCGGCGCTGGCCTGTGCCAAAGGTGCCGATACCCGCCATGCGGTACTGGTGGTCGGCGACAGCCTCAGTGCTGCCCACAATATCCCGGCCGAATCGGGCTGGGTGAACCTGCTTCAGCAGCGGGTCAAACAACAGGTCAAGCCGGCCCCGAACATCATCAACGCCAGCATCAGCGGCGAGACCAGTTCCGGCGCGCTGACCCGGCTGCCGGGCCTGCTGGCCAAACACCGGCCATCGGTGGTGGTGATCGAGCTGGGCGGCAACGACGCCCTGCGCGGGCTTACCCCGGTGCAGCTGCGCGGCAACCTGGAAAAGATGATCGTGGCCAGCCAGAAGGCCGGTGCCAAGGTGCTGCTGCTGGGCATCGACGTTCCCCCCAACTACGGCCCGGCCTACCGCCAGCGGCTCAAGGACGTCTATGCTGGGCTGGCCGGCCAGTACAAGGTGCCGCTGCTGCCGTTCCTGCTGGACGGTGTGGCCCTGCAGCCAGGGCTGATGCAGTCCGACGGCCTGCATCCCACTGCCGCCGGCCAGCCGCGGGTGCTGGACAATGTGTGGCCGCACCTCAAACCCCTGCTCTGACAACAATTTTGATTCCGGTGTGAGCAGCTTCACACCGCCTCCACTGCCGATGCGGCATGTTTCACAAAGCTGAAGAAAGAGGGAATCCCATGCGTCAGACAAAGGAGACCTCCGGCCTGGTGCTGGTGGTCGAGGACAACCGCAATATTTCCGAGATGATCGGCGAGTACCTGGAAGGCCGTGGGTTTGAGGTCGACTATGCCYAGGACGGGCTGGACGGCTACCGACTGGCGGCGGAAAACAGTTATGACGTCGTGGTGCTGGACCTGATGCTGCCGCGACTGGACGGCATCGAAGTCTGCCGCCGGCTGCGCAACGACGCCCGCAAGTCGACCCCGGTACTGATGCTGACCGCCCGCGACACGCTGGACGACAAGCTCACCGGTCTGGGCTTCGGCGCCGACGATTACCTGACCAAGCCGTTCGCGATCCAGGAGCTGGAAGCACGCCTGCGTGCCCTGATCCGCCGCGAGCGTCGCCAGGTGGGTTCGGAAGTGCTCAAGGTGGCCGACCTGGTGCTGGACCCGGTGAGCATGCGTGCGACCCGTGCCGGTACCGAACTGCAGCTGTCGCCGATCGGTCTGCGTCTGCTGACCATCCTGATGCGCGAATCGCCCCGCGTGGTGACGCGCCAGGAAATCGAGCGCGAGATCTGGGGCAACGGCCTGCCGGACTCGGATACCCTGCGCAGCCATCTGTACAACCTGCGCAAGATCATCGACAAGCCGTTCGACCGTCCGCTGCTGCACACCGTGCAGAGCGCCGGTTACCGCATCGCCGACATCGCCCAGCCGATGAGCTGACGCGTACGGCGGTCGCCGGCGCGTGAGCGGACGGGCCCTGCGGGGCCCCGAGGGTGACAACGACCTGGCGGTTGCCGGGTCGTTGTCGTTTTTTGCACGATGGAATCACGGCGCGCTTTCCTATAATCGCGGCGAACCGCTCTGGATCCTGTAATGCCGCACGGTCTGCCGCGCAAGATACGTATCGTCTTCATCCTACAAGCCGTGCTGGCCAGCCTGGGTATCCTGCTGGGCGCATGGCTGGTGTCGTTGGTGATCAAGCACAGCCTGGTCAGCAGCGCGCTGCAGGAAGAGGCCGCTTACTACTGGCAGCTGTACGACGCTTCGCCGACGCAGCCGCCGCCGAACACCCAGAACATCCGCGGTTACCTGCTGGAGACCGGGCGGTCGCCGTTGAGCCTGCCGGCCAACCTGCGCGCGCTGCGCCCGGGTTTCCACGAACTGAAAAGCGACGACCAGCTGGTGCTGGTGGATGCGCGTCCGGAAGGGCGGTTGTATCTGGTGTTCCTGCGCTCGCGCGCGGAGATGCTGGCGTTCTGGTTCGGGATCGTGCCGGTGCTGCTGACGTTGCTGGCGGTGTACGGGGCCTCGTGGATCACCTACCGGGCATCCAAACGGCTGGTGTCGCCGGTGAACTGGCTGGCGCGGCGGGTGTCGCGCTGGAATCCGGGGCATCCGGAAGCGGCGGACCTGGCGCCGGACAAGCTGCCGGCGGATATGCAGGGCGAGACGCGGCAGTTGGCCGCGGCGCTGCACTCCCTGGCCACGCGAGTGACCGCGCACGTGGCGCGTGAGCGCAACTTCACCCGCGATGCGAGCCACGAACTGCGCACGCCGCTGACGGTGATCCGGGTGGCCAGCGACATGGCGCTGGGCGATCACGAGTTGTCGCCGCGGTTGCAGCGCAGCTTGAACCGCATCCAGCGCGCGGGCCGGGACATGGAGGCGGTGATCGACGCGTTCCTGATCCTGGCGCGCGAGGCGGATGTGGAGCCGCAGATCGAGCTGTTCGACGTCAACGAGATCGTGCGCTACGAGGTGGACAACGCGCGCGAGCTGATGGCGGGGCGGCCGGTGGAGATCTTCCTGCACAGTGCCGGTCCGGTGCACTTGCATGCGCCGCCGCGGGTGCTGCAGGTGGTGGTGAGCAATCTGTTGCGCAATGCGTGCAGTTACACCGACGAGGGGCGCATCGATGTGGATGTGCTGGAGGATCGGGTCGTGGTGCGCGACACGGGGATCGGGATGTCGGCCGAGGCGTTGGGCCGCGCGTTCGAGCCGTTCTACCGCGCGGAGCCGACGCGGCCGCAGGGCACCGGCTTGGGGCTGTCGATCGTGCGTCGGTTGTGCGATCGATTTGGCTGGAAGGTGAGTCTGAGCAGTACGTTGGGGGCGGGGACGCAGGCGGCGGTTGTTTATCGGTGAGTTTTTTAGCAACGGCCGGGTGATTTCTCTCTCCAGTGTTTGGGTCGGTGTGGGYGGGTTGGCGGGACACGCCGTGAATCCATCCCTGGAAGCTCGCGTGCGCCATCCATGGCGCACGACGGTCCCGCCAACCCACCCACACCGACCCATCGAGAGTTGGCCGGTGCTTTGGGGAGGTGGGAGCAAGGGCAAGAGCAAGAGCAGCCGCGCATGGCTCGGCTCTACCGGGGGTCCACAACGGGGTGTTGCACAACGGGGTGTTGCAGAACGGTGTCAAGAGAAGTTTCGGCCCGGTAGGTGCCGACCGTTGGTCGGCACGCTCTTGATCTTCACCCCAACGCGCCGATTTTCTGTCGAGGGGCGGGGTGGGTGAGGGGGCGGGGCCCTTGAGCCGCATGGATGCGGCTCAGGAGCTTACAGGGATGTACTTGCAGCGTGCCCCGCGGCCTCACCCGCCCCGTCCCACCCGCAGCAAACCGCGCGTCACTCGCACTGCACCTTCGGCGCCAGCGCCTTCCGCCAGATCGCATACCCCTCTGGCGTCATATGCAGCATGTCCTCGCGGAACAACGCCGCACGCGGCTGTCCGTCAGCGCCCAGCATCGGCGTGTAGACATCGGTGAAGCCGGTTTGCGGCAGCTTGGCCAGCGCTTGCCGGATCAGCCCGTTGGCCTCCACCACGGCCGGCAGCAGCTGCGCGCGCGACGGGCTGGGCTTGATCGAAATCACCTCCACCGTCGTCGTCGGCAGGTCGCGATGCACCCGCTGCACGAAGGCCACCACGTCGTCGCGCACCTGCACCGGCGTGCGCCCGCTGTTGAGGTCGTTGTCGCCGGCGTAGAAGAACACCTTGCACGGCGCGTACGGCACCACGATCTGGCCGGCGTACCAGGTGCTGTCGCGCACCTCCGAACCGCCGAAGCCACGGTTGAACACCGGCTGCTCCGGGAAATCGGTCGCCAGGCTGT
Source organism: Stenotrophomonas sp. P5_A9 (assembly GCF_056400525.1). NCBI lineage: Bacteria > Pseudomonadati > Pseudomonadota > Gammaproteobacteria > Lysobacterales > Lysobacteraceae > Stenotrophomonas > Stenotrophomonas sp. P5_A9. The sequence goes on along the minus strand of NZ_JBFULC010000050.1, from coordinate 23,545 downwards.
GCCACATCCGGATCGACGAACTGCCGATGAACTCGATGCCGCCACGCGGCGGCGGGGTGGCCGCATCGGCCTTGGCGAAGTCGGCCATGTCCTGCGCCCAGGCCACGTTGGAGACCTGCGCCGGCACCTGCGGGGGCGCGGGCGGTGACAGGGCAAAGGCGGGCAGGGCGGCGCCCAGCGCCAGGGCGAGCAGCAGGGGGCGGGTGCAGCGGTAATGCATGGGCAGACTCCTCGGCAACGCGCCCATCGGGGCGCCTGGATCGGTTGAACCCCATCATAGAAGCTGACGCCAGGCCCTGCTTTACCCGCGCTGGCGAGGCAGTGACCCCCCGGTTCCACCACCCGGCAACGCCCATTACCACGGCAGCGGCCCGGCCGCCTTCGACGATGCGCCGGCAGGCTTGTGGCAAAATGACGGATTGCCTGCCCATTCAGCCCTGCCCATGACCCCTCGCTGCGTGCTGTTCCCCACGTCCCGGCCCGGCCCGCAATACGGAGCGTGCAGCCGTGGCTGATGAAATCGGGCACATGCCGCGCGGCCCCAAGCGCATCTTCAAGGCCGCCGTGTGGTCCTGGCAGGGCCTGCGTGCGGCCTGGCTGCACGAGTCCTCGTTCCGCCTGGAGGTCTACCTGCTGGTGGTGCTGGCCCCGGTCGCGCTGTGGCTGGGCCAGAGCCCGGTCGAGCGTGCCCTGATGATCGGCTCGATGCTGCTGGTGCTGGCCATGGAGCTGGCCAACTCCGCCATCGAAGCGGTGATCGAACGCTATGGCAGCGAATTCCACGAGATGGCTGGCCGCGCCAAGGACATGGGCTCGGCGGCGGTGTTCGTGCTGATGATGAACGTGCTGCTGTGCTGGGGCCTTGTCCTGCTGCCGCGATTTTTCTGAGCGGCCCCCCGCTCATTCCCCCTTGTAAGGATCCACGCCCATGTCCCTTGAGTTGCTGTCCGACCCGAACGTCTGGTTGACCCTGTTCACGCTGAGCGCGCTGGAAATCGTGCTCGGCATCGACAACCTGGTCTTCATCTCCATCGCCGTGAGCAAGCTGCCCGAAGCGCGCCGTCCGTTCGCGCGCAAGCTCGGCATCGCCGTGGCCTGCATCACCCGCATCGCCCTGCTGGTGTCGCTGGCCTACCTGGCGCACATGGAGCAGAACCTGTTCACCGTCGCCGGTCTGGGCATCTCGATCCGCGATCTGGTGCTGATCCTTGGCGGCCTGTTCCTGATCATCAAGGGCAGCATGGAGATCCGCGAGCTGATCTCCGGCGGCGACGACGCCGACCCGACCACCACCAAGGCCTCGGCCGTGTTCGGCATGGTCATCGCCCAGATCGCGGTAATCGACATCGTGTTCTCGCTGGATTCGGTGATCACCGCCGTCGGCATCGCCGACCACATCCCGGTGATGGTCGCTGCGATCCTGCTGTCGGTGGCGGTAATGCTGCTGGCCGCCAACCCGCTGGGCCGCTTCATCGACGCCAACCCGACCGTGAAGATGCTGGCCCTGGCCTTCATCCTGCTGATCGGCGTGGTGCTGATCCTGGACGGCCTGAGCGTGCACGTGCCCAAGCCCTACATCTACGCCGCGATGGGCTTCTCGGTGCTGGTGGAATGGCTGAACCTGCTGATGCGCCGCCGCGCGGTGGCCAACCACGTGCCGGGCGCCGGCAACTGGTAAGCGAACGCGGCAGCCCCTGACTGAGGGGGCGTGGGTGGTTACGCGGGCTTTACCGCAAACGTGGCATGCTCCGGATCCCGTTCATCGAGATCCGGAGCCGGCCATGCGATCGTTCTCCCGCCTGTTGTTGTTGGCCGTGCTGGCCTCCCTGCTGTCCGGCTGTGGCTACAACGCCATCCAGCAGAAGGATGAGCAGGTCAAGGCCGGTTGGGCCGAAGTGCTCAACCAGTACAAGCGCCGCGCCGATCTGATCCCCAACCTGGTGCAGACCGTGGAAGGCTATGCCAACCAGGAACGCCAGGTGCTGACCGATGTGACCAATGCGCGCTCGCGCGTGGGCCAGATCAACGTCAACGCGGACGACGCCGCGTCGCTCAAGCAGTTCCAGCAGGCCCAGGGCGAACTGAGCGGCGCGTTGTCGCGTCTGCTGGTGGTCACCGAGAACTATCCGAACCTCAAGTCCGACCAGGGCTTCCGCGACCTGCAGGCGCAGCTGGAAGGCACCGAAAACCGCATCACCGTGGCGCGCGGTCGCTACATCGAGATGGTGCAGGCCTACAACACCTACATCCGCTCGTTCCCGCAGGTGATCACCGCCAAGATCTTCGGCTATGCGGTCAAGCCCAACTTCACCGTGGACAACGAAGCGCAGATCTCGCAGCCGCCGGCGGTGAAGTTCGGTTCGCAGGCCCCTGCGCCGGCCCCCGCGCCCGCCCCGGCACCGCAGCCGCAGCAAGCCCCGGCGCACTGAGGCGGTGAACATCGGTCTGCTGCGTGGCCTGTTGCTGGTCTGCCTGTGGCTGGCGTTGCCGGCGTGGGCGCAGGCCGCCGATGCGGTGATTCCGCCGATGCACTCGCCGGTGGTCGATACCACCGGCACCTTGGATGCGGCGCAGGTGCAGGCGCTGGAAGCGCAGGCGCTGGCGCTGCAGCAGCGCAAGGGTAGCCAGCTGCAGATCCTGATGGTGCCCAGCACCGCGCCGGAGACCATCGAGCAGTACACCCAGCGAGTGTTCGAGCAGTGGAAGATCGGCCGCAAGGGCGTGGACGATGGCGTGCTGCTGGTGGTGGCCAAGGATGATCGCCGGGTCCGCATCGAGCCGGGCTACGGCCTGGAAGGTGCCATTCCCGATGCAATCGCCAACCGCGTGATCCAGGAATATCTCGCCCCGCGCTTCCGCGACAACGACTATGCCGGCGGTCTGGCCGACGCCAGTGCGGCGCTGGTCAAGCTGATCGATGGCGAGGCACTGCCCGCGCCAGTCAGCACCCACCGTGCGACGCCAAACCCCGATGGCGACGGCTGGACTTTCGCCCTGGTGATCGGTTTCTTCGTCGGCAGTTTCCTGCGCGCCATCCTCGGCTGGCTGCCGCGCCCGGTGCGCGCGCTGCTCGGCGGCGGCGGCGCGGCCGTGGCGGCGTTCCTGTTCACCTCGCTGTGGCTGGCCAGTGGCCTGGCTGGCCTGATCGGCCTGGTCGTCGGCCTGTCCTCGGGCCGGGCCGGCGCCTTCGCCCGCAGTGGCGGGTGGGGGGGCGGCGGTTGGGGCGGTGGCGGCGGCTTTGGAGGCGGCGGCGGTTTCGGCGGCGGTGGCGGCTGGGGCGGCGGCGGTGGACGTTCGGGAGGCGGTGGCGCCTCGGGGGGCTGGTGATGCGCTGGTGGCGACATGTGTTCTCACCGTCCGTGCGGCGTACGTTCCCGCCGGCACGACTGCAGGCCATCACCGAGGCGATCACTGCCGGCGAACGCCGACATGGTGGCCAGGTGATGTTCGCCGTCGAAGCCGAGCTGCCGTGGCTGGCGCTGTGGCAAGGGCTCAGCCCGCGCCAGCGTGCCGAACACGCCTTCGCCCAGCTGCGGACCTGGGATACCGAGCACAACAACGGCGTCTTGATCTACCTGCTGCTGGCCGACCACGCCATCGAGCTGGTCGCCGACCGGGGCCTGCGTGGTCGCATCGGCGAGGCACAGTGGCAGGAGATTTGCGCGCACCTGCAGCAACGACTGCGCCAGGGCGATCTGCAGGACGGCGTGCTGCAGGCGATCGAGGAGGTCTCCACGTTGCTGGCCGGGCACTATCCGCCCGTTCCCGGGTCCCAGGATGACGGCCTGCCGAACACCCCGCAGCTGCTTGGTTGAGGTGGCGGCCTGCTGGGCCGAGAATAGCCGCTTACCTGCAAGGCATCGCCCATGATCTATTTCCACGATATCGACCCCATCGCCATCTCGCTCGGGCCGATCAAGGTGCATTGGTACGGCATCATGTACCTGCTCGGCTTCACCGCGGCCTGGTGGCTGGGGCGCCGGCGGATCGCAGCGGGCAGGCTGCCCGGTGTGGACGCCAACGGGTTCTCCGACCTGCTGTTCTACGCCATGCTCGGCGTGGTGGTGGGCGGGCGCGTGGGCTACATGCTGTTCTATGCGCTGTCTGATTTCCTGCACAACCCGTTGCTGCTGTTCAAGGTGTGGGATGGCGGCATGAGCTTCCATGGTGGCCTGCTGGGCGTGCTGTTCGCCTCGTGGTATTGGTCGCGCAAGCACCGCCTGCACCTGTTCGACACCCTGGATTTCATKTCTCCGCTGGTGCCGCTGGGGCTGGGCTTTGGCCGCATCGGCAACTTCATCGGCGCCGAACTGTGGGGCAAGTACACCGATGGCAGCTGGGGCGTGGTGTTTCCCAGTGGCCTGCCGGCGCCGTTGAACGGGCTGGACCTGGCCACGCTCAAAGAACAGTTCGCCACCGGCGCGCTCAACCCGTACGCCCGTCATCCCTCGCAGCTGTATGAAGCGCTGCTGGAAGGCCTGGTGATGTTCGTGGTGCTGTGGGCGGTGTCGGCCAAGCCGCGCCATCGCTACGTGATCTCCGGTCTGTTCGCGTTGATGTACGGCATCTTCCGCTTTGCGGTGGAGTTCGTGCGCATGCCCGACAACGGCGTCTACCTCGCCTTCGACTGGTTCACCCGCGGCCAGCTGTTGAGCCTGCCGCTGGTGGCCTTCGGTCTGGTGCTGCTGGCGCTGTCGCGCCGCGCGCCGGTGCTGCAGCCGGTGCTGCCGGTCGCCGCCGGGGCCCGCGCATGAAGGCGTATCTGGACCTGCTCCAGCACGTGCTGGAGCACGGCACCGAGAAGTCCGACCGCACCGGCACCGGCACGCGCAGCGTGTTCGGCTGGCAGATGCGTTTCAACCTGGCCGACGGCTTTCCGCTGGTGACCACCAAAAAGCTGCACCTGCGCTCGATCATCCATGAGCTGCTGTGGTTCCTGAAGGGCGATACCAACATCGGGTACCTCAAGGACAACCAGGTGCGGATCTGGGACGAGTGGGCCGATGCCGATGGCGATCTCGGTCCGATCTACGGCAAGCAGTGGCGCAGCTGGGCCACTGCCGATGGCGGCAGCATCGACCAGATGCAGTGGCTGGTGGAGGAGATCAAGCGCAATCCGGATTCGCGGCGGCTGGTGGTCAGCGCCTGGAATGTCGGCGAGCTGTCGCAGATGGCGTTGATGCCGTGCCACAACCTGTTCCAGTTCTACGTGGTCGACGGCAAGCTCAGCTGCCAGCTTTACCAGCGCAGCGGTGACATCTTCCTCGGCGTGCCGTTCAACATCGCCAGCTACGCGCTGCTGACCCACATGATGGCGCAGGCGACCGGGTTGGGCGTGGGCGACTTCGTGCATACGCTGGGCGATGCGCACCTGTACTCGAACCATTTCGAGCAGGCACGCGAACAGTTGGCCCGTGAACCGCGCGCGCTGCCCACGCTGTGGTTGAACCCGGCGGTGACCGACCTGTTCGGTTTCCAGTTCGACGACATCCGCATCGACGGTTACGACCCGCATCCGGCGATCAAGGCGCCGGTGGCGGTATGAGCGGCTCGCGCATGAAGCTCTCCCTGATCGCCGCGCTCGACCGCGACCATGGCATCGGCCATGACAACCAGCTGCCATGGCAGCTGCCGGACGACCTCAAGCGTTTCAAGGCGCTGACCCTCGGCAAGCCGATCCTGATGGGACGCAGGACGGCGGAATCGCTGGGCCGCGCGCTGCCCGGACGGCCCAACCTGGTGCTGACCCGCAGCGGGAAGGTGCCGTTCGCGGGCATGCAGGCGGTGGCGTCGATCGAACAGGCGCTCCAGTACGCCACCGAGGCCGGTGCCGACGAGCTGTGCGTGATCGGCGGTGGCGAGATTTACCGGCTGGCGATGGCGCAGGCGACCGATCTGCACCTGACCTGGGTGGACACGACGGTGCAGGCCGATACCCACTTTCCCGCGGTGGATCCGGACCTGTGGGTCGAGGTGGCGCGCGAGCACCATGCGGCCGATGCGCGGCACGCACTTGCCTTTGATTTCGTGGATTACCGCCGGCGCTGAGCACGGCCGAACGAGCCTGCCTGCTCAGGCCGGCGGTCGGTAATGCCCGATGATCGTGTGCTGGAACAGCAGGTTTTCTTCCTGCGTGCCGCGGGCGATGTTGTGCAGGATCAGGGGCGTGCCGTCGTGGTGTCGGCGGTCCGAGACGATGCCCACGTGCAGCAGGCCGCTGCCGCTGAGCGTCCAGGCCACGATGTCGCCAGCGGCGAAATCGGTCGGCCGCCTGGAGATGGACTGTTGCCAGCCCTGGCGCTCGAACCAGCGCATCAGGTTGGGGACGCGCCGATGGTCGATGTTGCGATCCGGCCGCGACAGGCCCCACAGCGGCGGGTACGCGCTGAAATGCCCGCGCATGTCCTCGTGGATGCGCTGCTGCAGGTCCAGGCCCTGGCTGCGCAAGGCACGCACGATCACATCGGTGCACACGCCGCGGTCGAGCGCGACATCACCGCCGGGATAGTCCAGTACGGTATAGGCCGGGTCGTAACGCACGGTCTGTCCCACCTGGCGACGCGCGGCCGCGACCAACGGCGGCGAGGGTGCCGTGGCATCGGCCGTCCTTGCTGCAACCGGCGGGTAGGCCGTGGCTGTGTCCGGATCCGGTGCGCGTTGGCAGCCAATGCCCACGGTGGCCAGCAGGCCCATCAACAGCCACCGCACGGTTCCGCTCATGCAGGCGTCGGCGTGCTTCCACCGGTGTCGCCGGCCGGTTCCGGATTGCGGCGCGGCTGCGGGTTGCGCGCGCCTCGATCACGGCGCTGGCCCTGACGCGGCGGTCGGCCAGTGTTCTGCTCGCCCTCGACCGCCGGGCGGCGTGCCGGCGGACGCGGCGGGGAAACCGGCTTGGGCACGTCACGGCCCGGCACCTGGACCACGCGCAGTTCCTCGGTGTCCAGCTGCAGCGCGGTGAGCTTGCCGCCCCACACCGCACCGGTGTCGATGGCGTGCACGCCCTGGGTGATGGTCAGGCCGAGTGCGGACCAATGCCCGCAGACGATCTTGAGGTCGCGCTCGGCGCGGCCGGGGACTTCGAACCACGGGTACAGGCCTTGTTCCTGCGTACCCGGGGTGCCTTTGTCCTCGATTCCGATCCGGCCACGCGGGGTGCAGTAACGCATGCGCGTGAACAGGTTGATGATCGCGCGCGAACGGTCGTAGCCGGCCAGGCCGGGCGACCAGCTCGGCTTGTCGCCGTACATGTTGCGGAACAGCTTGCGGTAGCCGCTGCCGTGCAGCTGTGCCTCCACTTCGCGGGCGTGTTTCTCGGCCAGCTGGGTGGTCCACTTCGGGGCGAGGCCGGCATGGATCATCATCCAGCCCAGTTCGCGGTCCACGTGTGCCAGTTTCTGCAGGCGCAGCCACTCCAGCAGCACGTCGCGGTCCTCGGCCTGCACGATGCGCAGCAGGTCCGGGTTGACCTTGCGTTGTTCTTCCTCGGTGCGCGCGCCGACCGCCAGCAGGGACAGGTCATGATTTCCCAGCACGATCACGCTGCTCTCGCGCAACGAGTGGACCAGGCGCAGGGTTTCCAGCGACTGCCCCCCGCGGTTGACCAGGTCGCCGCAGAACCAGAGTTTGTCGACCGCCGGGTCGAACTTGATCTTTTCCAGCAACCGCTGGGTAACGTCGTAGCAGCCCTGCAGGTCGCCGATGGCCCAGACACTCATGCGTGCGTCTCCATCAGTGCAGCGTGCGCGGAACGGTCAACACGAACGGCGCGATCGCGGCGGCGAACTCGGTGCCATCGTCTGCCACCATGTCGTAATGCCCCTGCATCGTGCCGTGTTCAGTCTCCAGCATGACACCGGAGGTGTAACGGAAGTCTTCACCCGGGCGCAGCCGCGGCTGCTCGCCGATCACACCCTCGCCGTCGACATGCTCGATGCGGCCATTGGCATCGGTGATACGCCAGTGGCGCGCCACCAGGCGCGCGGCGACGCGTCCCTGGTTGTGGATGCGGATGGTGTAGGCGAACGCGTAGCGGCCGTCCTCCGGCGTGGACTGGTCGTCGAGGAAACGCGGGGCGACTTCGACCGAGATCGCGTAATTGGCAGCGTCGTTCATGCAGGCAGTTTAGTGAAAGTTGTGCACGTTGAGGTGAGCGCAGCACAGGCTGGCTGCGCGCCCCGGCATGGAATTCAGGCGGTTTTACGTGGGTGCGGCCGGTCAAGGTCGCACGGCGGCGCGCGGCTTACTTCGCCACGTCGTCGCCGTCGCTGCACGGCACGTTGGCCAGCGCGATGAACTGGGCCACGTCCAGCTGCTCGGCACGCGCATCGCTGCGCACCCCGGCCGCCTCGAACTGCTCGGGCGTGCAGACGCCATTCAACGCATTGCGCAGGGTCTTGCGGCGCTGCCCGAAGGCGGCCCGCACCACATCGGCGAAGCGCTTGCGGTCGAGGATGCCGACCGTGGCCGGATCGCGCGGCACCAGCCGCACCACGGCCGAATCGACCTTCGGTGGCGGCCGGAACGCGCCCGGCGGCACCACGAACAGCGCGGTCACCTTGCAGAACGCCTGCAGCATCACGCTCAGCCGGCCATAGACCTTGCTGCCGGGATCGGCGGCCATGCGGTCGACCACTTCCTTCTGCAGCATGAAGTGCATGTCGGTGATCACCGCCGCGTGGTCCAGCGCATGGAACAGGATCGGCGAGGAGATGTTGTAGGGCAGGTTGCCGACCAGCCGGATCTGGCCGCCGTCGGCGAGCTCGGTGAAGTTCACCTGCAGCACGTCGCGGTGGATGATGGTCATCTCACCCAGCGGCTCGGCGGCGGCCGCCAGCGGGCCGACCAGGTCGCGATCGAACTCGATCACGGTCAGGCGTGGATGGCGACGCAGCAATGGCAGGGTGATGGCGCCCTGGCCCGGGCCGATCTCGACCAGGCGGTCCTCGCCCTTCGGGTTGACCGCCAGCACGATCCGGTCGATATAGGTGCGGTCGGCCAGGAAGTGCTGGCCGAGCTGCTTTTTGGCCGGTCCGGTGAACCCGGCGGCAGAAGAGGAATACGGTGAAGTCATGGCACCAGTGTACGTTGCCGCGCCAGCCGGGCACACAGGCCGGTGGCAGCGAAGAGGCTGGAAGGGTCGGCAATGCCACGGCCGGCCAGGTCCAGCGCGGTGCCGTGGTCGACCGCGACCCGCGGGTAGGGCAGGCCCAGGGTGATGTTGACCGCCTGTTCGAAGCCGCTGTACTTGAGCACCGGCAGGCCCTGGTCGTGATACATGGCCAGCACGGCATCGAAACCGGCCAGCTTGGCCGGCAGAAAGGCGGTGTCGGCGGGCAGCGGGCCGATCAGGTCCATGCCCTCGGCGCGCAGGCGCTGCAGCAGCGGGATGATCAGGTCGAGCTCTTCACGACCCAGGTGGCCGTCTTCGCCGGCATGCGGGTTGAGCCCGAGCACGGCGATACGCGGGGCGGCGATGCCGAAGTCGCGCCGCATCGCTGCGTGCACGGTCTGCAGGGTGCGCGTCAGTCCCTCGGCGGTGATGGCGTCGGCGACCGCGCGCAGGGGCAGGTGGGTAGTGGCCAGGGCCACGCGCACGACGTCGTTGGCCAGCATCATCACCACCTCGACCCCGGCCTGGTCGGCCAGCAGTTCGGTGGTGCCGCTGTAGGCGATGCCGCCCTGGTTGATCACGGCCTTGTGCACCGGGCCGGTCACCACGCCGTGCAGCGCACCGGACAGGCAGGCCTGGCCGGCCCCCAACAGCGCGCCGATCACCGCACCGGCATTGGCCGGGTCGGCCTGGCCGAAGCGGGACGGCACGGCATTGCGGATCTCGCGCAACGGCAGATCGCCCGGCTGGCGGGCGATGGCGTCTTCAGGCAGGAGCTGCAGTGGCAGCGACAGCGCGGCGGCGGCCGCACGCAGGGTATCGGGGTCTGCGAAGGCCAGCAGCCGGCAATCGGTGCGCGGCTGCTGAATCAGTCGAAGGCAGAGTTCCGGGCCGATCCCGGCGGGCTCGCCCGGTACCAGAGCGAGCTGCGGGATCACCGGCCAGGCCTCAGGACTTCGGCGGCGTGGCGGGCGTGGCCGGCGTGGTGCTGTCGGCGCCGGTGCGCAGGTTCACGTAGGCTTCGCCACGCAGTTCCTGCAGGAAGCGGTTGTACTCTTCTTCCAGCTTGCGACGACCAATGGTTTCGCGGATCTGGCCGCGCTGGTTGTCGGTCGTGGCATCGGTCTGGCGCGTGGCAACGCGCTGGACGATGTGCCAGCCGGCATCGGTGCGGAACGGCGGGCTGACGCCGCCGTCGCTCACGCCGGAGACCTGCTTGCCGAATTCCGGACCGAACGCGTCGGCCGGGAACCAACCCAGATCGCCGCCCTGGCCCTTGCTGTTGGTGTCCTCGGACGATTCCTTGGCCACTTCCTGGAAGTCCGCACCGCCGGCGATGCGCGCACGCAGGGTGTCGATCTTGGCCTTGGCTGCGGCGTTGTCCTGCTGGTCGGTCACGCGCACCAGGATGTGACGGCCGTGGTACTCGGTGATGGTCTGGCCACCGGCCGCAGCGCTGGCATCACGCACTTCCACCAGCTTGAGCAGCTGGAAGCCGCTCGGGCCGCGGATCGGGCCGACCACGTCGCCGGCCTTCATCTGGGTCATCATCTGCGCGAACGCATTGGGGATTTCATCCAGCGAGCGCCAGCCCAGGTCGCCGCCTTCCAGCGCGTTGGGGCTGTCGGAATAGCGCACCGCAGCAGCATTGAAGTCCAGCTCGTTCTTGTCCAGCAGTGCCTTGACGCCATCGGCCTTCTTCTGGCCGGTGGTGATCTGCTCGGCGGTGGCGCCTTCGGGCAGGGCAATCAGGATGTGCGCCAGGTGGTACTGCGTGCCCACGGTGGCCTGCTGCTTCAGTGCGGCATCCACTTCACCCTCGCTGACGCTGATGCGGCTCTGCGCGAAACTCTGGCGCAGGCGCTGCACGGTGATTTCGTCGCGGACCGAGGCGCGGAAGTCGTTGAAGTCGATGCCGTCACGGGCCAGACGCTGGCGCAGGGCGTCCAGGTTGGACCCGTTCTGCTGGGCGATCGCGTTCAGGGCCTGGTTGAGCTCCTGGTCGCTGACCTTGATCCCGCTGCTTTCGGCACGGGCCACCTGCAGCTTGACCAGCACCAGGCGCTCGAGCACCTGGCGGCTGAGCACGTCTTCCGGCGGCAGCTGGTTCTCGCGCCCGGCGTACTGCGCCTTGATGTTCTGGATCGCGCGGTCCAGTTCGCTCTGCAGCACCACGTCTTCATCGACGATGGCGGCAATGCGATCCAGCGGCTGGCTCTGCTGGGCCAGCACCTGCAGCGGTGCGGAGACGGTCGAGACCGCCAGCAGGGAAGCGAGTAGAACGGGAAGGGTCTTGGTCATGGGATCAGGTTCGGATCATAGTCGTCACGGTCCGCCCCGGTATTGCTGGGCGGCACGAGATACAGGTCGTCTCGGTAGTACCCGAGAATAGCACGGCGCAAGGTACGGTCCGTGTCCTGGCCGATGGAGCTCAGGCCCTTGAGCACGAACTCGATCTGGAAGGAATTGTTGAGCTCGCCCTCGCGGTTGCGCACGTAGCGGCGGGCGATGGCGCGGACGGCCAGGCAGCAGCTGTCCCACTGCACGCCGCCGATGATTTCCAGCGGCTTCTTGTCTTCGATGGAGTAGTAGTAGCGGCCCACCAGGCTCCAGCGCGGGCTGAGCGGATACAGGAAGGACAGGTCGGCCTGCTTGAGCAGGTCGGTGCCATCGGGGTTGAGGCGGTGGCGGTAGGAGATGTTGACGATGCCGTCGTTGGACATCAGGTAGCGCGCACGCACGCTGGCCAGGTCCTCACGCTTGTACTTGGGATCCCACTGGTAGGTGGCGCCCAGGTTCCAGCGGTCGTTGATGGCGTAATTGGCATCGGCGATCCACGCCGACTTGCCCTGTTCCACCGGCGACTGCGCGTTGTTGATGGTCACCCGCGAGTCGTCGAAGTACAGGATCTGGCCGATGCTGCCCGAGAAACGCTCCTTGCCGGTGGTCTGGTCGATGAAGCGGGTGCTCATCGCCATGGTCAGCTGGTTGGCATCGTTCTGGCGGTCGGCGCCGGTGTAGCGCGAATCGCGGAACAGCTGGCCCCAGCTGAAGGTGAAGTCGCGGGTGTCGAAGATCGGCAGGTCGCTCTGGTCGCGGTAGGGCGTGCGCAGGTAGAACAGGCGCGGCTCAAGCGTATGCAGGAACGACTTGCCGCCGATGGTGGTTTCGCGGTCGAAGAACATGCCCGCGTCCAGGCTGACGATCGGCAGGCTGCGGGTGGGCGAAGTATTGCCGCGCAGCTGCTCCGGAGTGGCGTTGGCGATTTCCTCGGCAGTCATGTTCTGCCGGCGGACCTGGTCGGCCAGCCCACGGTCCAGCTGATAGGCGGTGTAGCGGTAGGCCAGGGTCGGGGTCACATACCAGGCCGCGCCGCTGAAGGGCATGGACACGTACGGTTTGACGTCCAGGCGCGACCCGCCGAACATCTCGGTGCTGGTCCCGTCGCGCACGTACTCACCATCGGCGTCGACGATCTTGCCGTTGATGTCCTTGTGGGTGAAGCGCACGGCCTCGGCATACACGCCGGTTTCCAGCCACGGCAGCAGCGGCTTGTCCCAGGTGAAGAACGCACGCGGCTGCCGCGCGTAAGGCAGCGCGGCTTCGGTCAGGGTGTAATCGGTGAGCTGCCAGTAGTCGGCCATCAGGCCGCCGGTCCAGTTTTCACCGGTGCCGTAGATGCCGATCTGGCTCTGCAGGTTGGACGCGGTCACCCCGAGCAGGCGGTTGGCGAAGTCTTCGGTATAACGCTCGTCGCTGACCCAGGCCAGGTTGGCACGGGCCTGCCAGTTGGTATTGATGTTGTGGTAACCGCCGAACTGGAACTGGCCGCGATCGCGGTCACGCAGCTTGTCGTTGGGCAGGTAGCTGGTCTGCAGCTCGCCACGGCCACCGTCGTACAGGTAGCGGAACTCGTTGCTCAGCATCAGCCCGCGCTTGCTCATGTAGCGCGGGGTCAAGGTGTCGTCGTAGTTCGGCGCCAGGTTGAAGTAGATCGGCTGGGCATAGTCGAAGCCGTTGCGGCCGGACAGGCCGAGCTGCGGGTACAGCAGGCCGGTCTGGCGACGGTCATCGATGGGGAACTTGAAGTACGGCGCCCACAGCACCGGCACCTTGCCGATCCGCAGCACCGCGTTGCGCGCGGTGCCGAAGCCTTCGTCGTTGTCCACTTCGATCTGCGGCGCCGACAGCTTCCACACCGGCTGGGACGGATCGCAGGTGGTGTAGGTGGAGCGATGCATCTGCCCCACCGCGCCCTGCAGGTCGACCGAGTCGGCCACGCCGTTGCCGCGCCGCGAGACCAGCTGGTACTTGATGTCGCTGATCTTGTGGGTGTCCGCTTCCTGGTTGCCCTCGGCACGCTTGGCCACCATCCGGATCGAGGAGTCCTGGTAGCGGACGTTGCCCTCGGCGATGTAGTTGCCGCTTTCGGTGTCGAAGCTCAGGTGGTCGGTACCCAGGAACTGGTCGCCGCGCTTGAGCGCCACGTTGCCCTGGTATTGAGGGACCGTGGTGGTGCCGAACAGCTGGTCCCCCTCGATGTCGGTGTCCTGCTGGTCGCGGGTGGCGGCAGCAGCCTTGTCGGCTTTGGGGGCATCGTCGAACACAGGCAGGACGTCGGTGGCTGGGCACAGGCCCCAGTTCACCGGTTTGTCGTCGGCCAGGGCCGGCAGGCAGATGGCGATGCTCAGGGGGAGAGGCAGCAGGCGGAGGGCTCGGCGCACGCGGTAGTCGGATTCGGGCGAAAACGGATCGTAGCTTGCCCCATCCCTTGCATAGGGGCAATGAAGGCTTTGCCCGGCCGGGGGTTCAGGTTCATGCGCAGGGGCCGCCCGCGCAGGTACTCAGCGCAATTGGCCGACGTGGGCCACACTGCACTCGGCCAAGGCCTGCAGGTCGTAACCGCCCTCCAGCATCGACACCACGCGGCCGCCGCCATGGCGGCGCGCCAGGCTGCGCAGCTCGGCGGTGATCCAGGCGAAATCGTCGGTCTCCAGCATCAGGTCGGCCTGTGGATCGCGCAGATGGGCATCGAAGCCGGCCGAGATCAGCAGCAGCTGCGGACGGAAGTCATCGATCGCCGGCAGCATCTCGTCGGCCCAGGTATTGCGGAAGCGGAAGCCGCCGCTGCCCGGGGGCAGCAGGATGTTCATCAGGTTGCCCGCGCCGCGGTCGCGACGCAGGCCGGAGTTGGGGAACAGGCCGGCCTGGTGGGTGCTGTAGTAGGCCACGCCGGGGTCGGCGATGAAGATGTCCTGGGTGCCGTTGCCGTGGTGGACGTCGAAATCGATGATGGCGATGCGCTCCAACCCGTAGCGGTCGCGCGCGTAGGCCGCGGCCACGGCGATGTTGTTGAACAGACAGAAGCCCATCGCGGTGCTGGCGGTGGCGTGGTGGCCGGGCGGGCGCACCGCGCAGAACGCGACCGGGTCATCGCCGAGCATCACCGCATCCACGGCAGCCACACCGGCGCCAGCGGCATGCAGGGCGGCGCTGGCCGAGCCGGGCGAGGTCAGGGTGTCCATGTCGATCAGCCGCAGCGGTTCGGACTGCGGCTTGAGGACCAGGTCGATCAGCTCGCTGTCGTGTACGCGGGCCAGCTCACCGAGCTTGGCGGCCGGTGCCTCCCGCCAGTCCAGCTGGTCCGGAAAGGCCGCATGCAATGCATCCAGCACCACCTGCAGGCGCTGCGGGGACTCGGGGTGGCCGCGGCCGGGATCGTGTTGCAGACAGGCAGGATGGGTAAAGACCAGCATGCGGGCAGGGGTTCCGGTGGGGCGCCAGGGCGCTCAGGCGTGGCGGCGCTCGTGCCGCCACAGCACTTCGCCGTGGCCATCGGCACGGGCCAGCACGCGGGCCAGCACGAACAGCAGGTCCGAGAGCCGGTTGAGGTAACCGATGGCCTCGGCGCGGACGGGCTCCAGCCGCGCCAGCGTCACCGTGTCGCGCTCGGCGCGGCGGACGATGGTGCGGACCAGGTGGCAACGCGCGGCGGCCTCGCCACCGGCGGGCAGGATGAATTCCTTCAAGACCGGCAGGTCGGCGTTGTAGTGGTCCAGCTGCTTTTCCAGTGCGTCGATGTCGGCGGCCTGGATCGCGGCATGGCCGGGAATGCATAGCTCGCCGCCCAGGTCGAACAGCTGGTGCTGCACGGTGGTGAGCAGCGCCCGCACGTCGTCGGGCAGGGTGACCGCCAGCAGCACGCCCAGCGCCGAATTGGCCTCGTCGACGGTGCCGTAGGCGTTGACCCGGGCGTCGTCCTTGGGCACCCGGCTGCCATCGCCCAGGCCGGTGCTGCCGTCATCGCCGGTGCGGGTGTAGATGCGCGAAAGCCGGTTGCCCATCGCGACGGCGGCTCAGTGCAGCACGTCGTGGCGGGCCTGCAGCAGCTTGCCGACCTGTTCGGTGGCCAGTTGCAGCGCGGCGGCCAGGCCGACGTAGATCGCCGCGGTACGCAGGTACGGCACGAACCAGTCGGCGTAGTTCTGCAGCCAGCCGGCCAGCGTCGGGTTGGCGACCATGTCGCTGCTCCAGTAGAAACCGCCCTGCGCGAACAGGTGGCATACCGCCACCGCGCCGACCAGCAGCAGCGCGGCCTTGCCCAGCGTGCTCCAGCGCGCGCCGTGGTAGCCCTGGCGCAGCAGCATGCCGCCAGCCCACATCGAGAAGTAGGCCGGCAGCAGCATCCAGGTGCCGGGCGACACGCAGTAGTGCTGCAGGTACGGCTGGCCGCTGGCGCGGATCACCAGCACATCGATCACGATCGCCAGTGCCATCAGCAGCGGGAACGCCCAGCGGGTCCAGCTGCGCAGGTAGAAGCCGCCGACGAAGAACACTGCCCAGGACGCATCCGGGATCGCCGCGAAATGATTTACCCGGGTCGCGGCCATCAGCAGCACGAGCACGGACAGGACGAAGGCGCGGTGGGCAAGGGGGGTCATGGCAGACACGGGAAGGGGTTCAGCGTTCATTCTAGCGCCTGCTGCGGCACGCCGCCGCACGCGCCCGCAACGGTCGACGGCTTATCATGGGCGGTATGAGTGAACGACATGATGTAGTGATCGTGGGCGGCGGGCTGGTCGGTGCGAGCCTGGCCATCGCGCTGGACCGCGTTGGGCGCGACGTCGGGCTGGTGGAAGCGACCCCGGCAGGGACGCTGCCGGCGGTGTTCGACCAGCGCAACCTCAGCTTTGCCGCAGCCACGGTCAACGCCTTGACCGCCCTGGGCGTGATGCAGCTGCTGGGATCGGCGACCGGGGCGATCACCCGCATCCACGTCAGCCGTGCCGGAGATTTCGGCCGCGTGCAGATGGACGCCGCCCAGTACCAGCGGCCGTGGTTTGGCCAGGTGGTGGTGGCGCGCGATTTCGGCGCGGCGCTGGAAACCCGGCTGCAGTCGCTGGCCCATCTCACCCGCTACCGTCCGGCGCGCTTCGTGCGCCTGGGCGGCACCGTCGACGGCCATCGTGAGGTGTTCATTGCCGATGACGACGGCGAGCGCCGTCTGCTGGCGCGGCTGGTGGTGGGCGCCGACGGTACCCGCAGCGGCGTGCGCGAGGCGCTCGCCATCGGCGTGGACGCGCATGATTTCGAGCAGACCCTGTTCGTTTCGCGGGTGCGCAGCGCGCGTGCGCCGGATGGCACGGCCTACGAGCGTTTCACCGATACCGGCCCCACCGCGCTGCTGCCGCGTGGCGACCGCCACTACGGCGCCGTGCATGGCGTGGCCCGCGAGGCGGCCGATGCGGTCATGGCGCTGGGCGATGCGGCGTGGCTGCAGCGCCTGCAGGCGGCGATCGGCTGGCGCGCCGGACGGCTGCTGGAGAGTGGGCCGCGCAGCGCCTATCCGCTGATCCAGGTGCTGGCCCAGGCCCTGGTCGGCGAACGTGCGGTGCTGCTCGGCAACGCCGCGCAGACCATCCATCCGCTCGGTGCACAGGGCTTCAACCTGGGCCTGCGCGATGCGCTGACCTTGGCCGAGCTGGTGGCCGAGGCCGACGATGCCGGCAGCGATGCACTGCTGCAGGCGTACGTGGCGCGCCGCGAGGAAGACCGGCAGCAGACCATCGCCTTCTCCGGTGGACTGGCCCGGTTGACCAGCAACCCGGCGCCGCTGATGCGTCCGCTGCGCAGTCTCGGGTTGCTTGCAGCACAGGCCACGCCGATGCAGTCGATGCTGGTCGGCGGTGCGATGGGCTTCCGTGGACAGGTGCCGGCGCTGTGTCGCGGAGTAAGCGCATGAGCCGGCGCGCGCGCGATGTGATCGTGGTCGGTGGCGGCGTGGTCGGCGCGGCCTGTGCGCTGGCGCTGGCCGAGGCCGGGCTGGAGGTCACCCTGGTGGAAGGCCGCGAGCCGTCATCGTGGCAGCCGCAACAACCGGATCTGCGCGTGTATGCATTCGCCCCGGACAACGCACAGCTGCTCACCGCGCTCGGTGTGTGGCCGGCGGTCACGGCCGCGCGTGCCTGCGCCTACCGGCGCATGCGCGTGTGGGATGCCGGCGGTGGCGATGAACTGCGCTTCGATGCCGACACCCTGGGGCGCGAACAACTCGGCTGGATCGTCGAGAACGAACTGCTGGTGGATCGGTTGTGGGCGGCGCTGCCGACGGCCGGTGTGCAGCTGTGCTGCCCGGCGCGGGTAGACGCGCTGGAACAGGACGCCGACGGCGTGCGCCTGCGGCTGGAGGATGGACGCCGGCTGGAGGCCTCGCTGGCGATCGCCGCCGACGGTGCCGAATCCACCCTGCGCCGGCTGGCCGGTCTGGAGGTCACGCGCCAGGACTACGGCCAGCGTGGCGTGGTCGCCTACGTGGACAGCGAGAAGGACAACGAAGCCACGGCATGGCAGCGCTTCCTGGTGACGGGGCCGCTGGCGGTGCTGCCGATCAGCGCGCGCCGCAGCTCGATCGTGTGGACCCTGCCCGAGGCCGAGGCCGAACGCGTGCTGGCGTTGGACGAGGCCGCCTTCGGACGTGAGTTGACCAACGCGTTTGCCGGACGCCTCGGCGCGATGACGCTGGCATCCCCGCGCGCGGCATTCCCACTGCGTCGTCAGCTGGCTACCGGGTATGTGGCCGGTCGCGTGCTGGCCCTGGGCGATGCCGCGCACGTGGTGCATCCGCTGGCCGGGCAGGGCGTCAATCTCGGCCTGCGCGATGTCGCGGCCCTGCAGGCGATGGTGCTGGCCGCGCAGCAGCGCCGCCAGGACTGGATGTCGCCGCACCGGCTGCAGCGCTGGGCGCGCGAACGGCGCAGCGAGAATACGGTCGCCGCCTACAGCTTCGATGCGATCAACACGGTGTTCTCCAACGATGAGATGCACCTGACGCTGGCGCGCGGTCGCGCGCTGGGCTGCGCGGGCAAGCTGCCGCCGCTGGTATCGATGTTCTGGAAGCGCGCGGCCGGGTTGTAGTACCGGCCGGTGCCCGGCGGCGTCAATCCACCAGCCAACCGGCCAGGTCGGCGCGATCCAGCTTGCCGCGCCGCTTTACGTCCAGCGCGGTGAACTCATCGGCCAGTGYCKGGTTGGCCTGGGCCTCGGCGCGGCTGATGAACCCATCGCCGTCCACATCCAGCGTACTGAACGCAAACCGATATTGTCCGACGACGCTCACCGGCTGCACCGAGCGCACCGTCACCTGGGCTTCGCCCGCGGCGGCGGGCAGGGTCACCTGCTCGGTGACGCGCCCTTCCGACAGCGCCTGCGTGCGCACGCTGGCCGGCACTTCGCGGAGCGGTTCGCTGATGGCCGGCGACGGCGTGTGCACCTGGGCCCACGCGAAGGCCGGCAGGAGGGACAGCAGCAGGACCGGGGCAGAGCGAGGTCGCATGGGAACTCCGTTCTTTTGACGTGGGGGTAACGCCGGGCCATGCCCGGCGTGTATCGATCATTGCCGCGCGTTGCGCGGCCAGCCGGGCATGGCCCGGCTCTACCGGTATTTCGGCGTGGGTCAGCGCAGCGGCGAGGCCAGCACCGTGATCTCTTCGCGATCGTGGTACAGCTGCTTGGCGCGCACCACCAGCGGCTTGCCGGCCTGTTCCTGGAACAGGTCCAGGCACGACCGTGTTTCGTCCCAGCGCTTCTTCATCGGCAGCTTGAGGTTGAAGATCGCATGCTTGCACCAGCCCTCGCGGAACCAGGTCGCCATCCGTTCGGCCACCCGGCGCGGCTGCTCGACCATATCGCAGACCATCCAGTCCAGCGCTGCGTCGGGTTTCCAATGGAAACCATCCGCACGCAGATGCTCGACCAGCCCGGTCTCCAGCACGTGCTCGCGCAGCGGGCCGTTGTCCACGCTGATCACCCTGACGTGCTGGCGGGTCAACACCCAGGTCCAGCCACCGGGTGCAGCGCCCAGGTCGGCCGCGCGCATGCCCGGCTTGACCAACAGCTCGCGCTCTTCCGGGGTCATCAAGGTCAGCAGCGCCTCCTCCAGCTTCAACGCCGAACGCGAGGGCGCGTCGGGCAGCAGCTTCAGGCGCGGGATGCCCAGCACCCACGGCGCGCTGTCACGGGTATCGGCCACGCACACGAAGGCATGGCGACCGTCGACGAAGACGATGTGCAGGCGCGGCAACCCGGTGTTGGGCTTGTCGGTCAGCAGGCCGGCCTTGCGCAGCGCCGGACGCAGCGCGTTGCCGAACGCGCGGGCCAGGCCGGCCAGCGGCTTGCCTTCATCCGAATCGGGGTGCTCCACCCACATGTCGCCGAAACGCTGCTGGCCCTGCAGCGCGGCGATGATCGGGGTGATGCGGTCGGCCGCATCCAGTTGCGGCAGTTCGGCCAGCACCACCATCTTCTGCCGGGCGAAGATCAGCGAACGCCACGGCAATGCCTTGGACAGCGCCGCGCCTTCGTCGGTGGCAAACAGCACATAGCCGTCGTTGCGCTGGGTGCGCGCATAGCCGGCGATGCCGGCGTAAGCGGCGCGCTCGGACAGTTCGCCCGCCAGTTCCGGCTCGAAGCCCTGCCGGCACAGGCACAGCAGGCCGGTCATACAATCGCGCCCGAAGCGCAGCGGTCAGTAATGCGCACCGTTGGTTTCTCCATACTGGCGCAGTACCGCGCGCGCAGCGTCGCGCTCGATGTCGCGCACGACCTCGATGCCACGCTTGTTGAGTTCACCGACCCAGTCCGCCGGTAGCGGGCCTTCGTCGAAGGCGGTCAGTTCTTCCACGTCCTGCGCGCTGGCACCGATCAACAGCCGGTCGATGCCGGCCCAGACGGTGGCGCCGTAGCACTGGCAGCACGGCTGCGACGAGGTGGCCAGGGTGATCGGGCTCAGCACATCGTTCAGCCGCGGGGTCTGCAGGCGCTGCTGGGCCAGCATGTAGGCCATGTTCTCGGCATGCGCCAGCGAGGTGTTGTGCGGCACCACGCGATTGACGCCGGCGGCGATGACGCGGTCATCCGGGCCGAACACCACCGCGCCGAACGGACCGCCGGTCTGCGCCTCGACATTCAGGCGCGACAGCGCGATGGCCAGCGCGACCTTGGCGGCGTCACCGGGATAGGCACGGCCCAGGTCGATCTGGTCGTGGATCCAGGCGGGCAGGGTGAGATGGACTTGCGCGTACAGCATCGGGACGTAGGCCTCTTCAAAGGTGGAGCAGCGGCAGTGTATCGGGCCGCCCGGGGGGATGCCGTGCCCGCGCTGAACGCGGCCACGTGAAAAAGGGGGCGAGGGGGGTGATCAGGGCGGGAGGGACGCATCCAGCGCCCGCAGCTGGTGGCGATACCGTGTCACCGCGACCTGCTGGTTCGGGTCGCCATCGTTGGCGTCGATGAACGCCTGCATCGCCTGCCGGTAGTCCTGCGCGAACGCGGGATTGCCGGGGCTGAAACGGTACTTCCGCTCGGCGACCTCCACGACCTCGCGTGCCGCCAACCGTTGCCGGGCCTGCCCGTGTGCCGACGACTCGGTAAGGATCACGATGTTGCGCGGGTAGCCGGGCACGTACTTCAGTTCGAACACCTGGTTTACACCAGGTACCTGGATCTCGTTGCGCAGCGGCCACAGGGAGACGGTGTGGGTGAACAGCGTTGTCTCCACATCCCGGCCGTCACGGGTATGCACGATGGCCTCGTAGCGCCAGATGGGCTGCTCGTTGAGGCGGGAGTTGGTCTCCTCGCTGCGCACGATCACCCCGGTGCCACGCTCGCCCACGGCGTTGAGGAACGCTGCATTGACCATCTGGCCGGCGACGATGTTGAACGTGCCGAGCAGGAACGCGCCGAGCAGCCACAGCATGTTTTCGCGCCACCAGACCAGCAGGCCACCCAGCAACAGGCACACCGGGAAGCTCAGGAAAGGATGCTGGCTGAAGAAATACAGCACCGCCGACAACACGCCCATCGCTTCCTCCTCGAGATGCTGCCACCTGGCAGCAGCATCGTTGTACGCCGGTCAGGCCGACCAGGTATCGCGCAGGGTCACGCTGCGATTGAACACCGGCCGGGCGGCAGTGTGGTCGCGGCGGTCGGCGACGAAGTAGCCGGTACGCTCGAACTGGAACGACTGCTCCGGCGCGGCGCTGGCCGCGGCCGGTTCGACATAGCCGGTGACGGTGCGGCGCGATGCCGGATTGAGGTAATCGCGGTAGGTCTTGCCCTCGGACTCATCGTCCGGGTTGGGCACCGAGAACAGACGGTCGTACAGGCGGATCTCGGCCGGCACCGCGTGCACGGCGCTGACCCAGTGGATGGTGCCCTTCACCTTGCGGTTGGCCCCTTCCATGCCCGGGCGCGACGCCGGATCCAGCCAGCCGCGCAGCTCGGTGATGGTGCCATCGGCGTCCTTGATCACCTCATCGCAGCGGATGATGCCGGCCCCGCGCAGGCGCACTTCGCCTCCCGGCACCAGGCGCTTCCAGCCCTTCGGCGGTACTTCGGCAAAGTCCTCGCGCTCGATCCACAGCTCACGGGCGAATGGCACCTCGCGGGTGCCGAAGGCTTCGTCCTTGGGATGGTTGGAGAAGGTCAGGGTTTCTTCGTGGCCGTCGGGCAGGTTGGTCAGCACCAGCTTGACCGGATCGATCACCGCCATGCGACGCGCGGCAGCCCTGTCCAGGTCTTCGCGGAGCGCGCCTTCGAGCACGCTGAAATCGATCAGCGAGTTCTGCTTGCTGATGCCCACGCGTTCGGCGAACAGGCGCATCGCCGCCGGGGTGTAACCGCGGCGGCGCAGGCCCTGCAGGGTCGGCATGCGCGGGTCTTCCCAGCCGTCCACCAGCTGTTCGGTGACCAGCGCCATCAGCTTGCGCTTGCTCATCACCGTGTAGTTGATGTTCAAGCGCGAGAACTCGATCTGGCGCGGCTTGGCCGCCTCACGCGGCAGGCCGCGATCGACCAGCGGTTGGGTCAGCGCGTGGTTGTGGGCGAAATCGACGTTGTCCACGCACCAGTCATACAGCGGGCGGTGGTCTTCGAATTCCAGCGTGCACAGCGAGTGGGTAATGCCTTCGATGGAATCGCCCAGCGCATGCGCGAAGTCGTACATCGGGTAGATCGGCCACGCACTCCCGGTGTTCTGGTGCTCGACATGCTTGATCCGGTACAGGGCCGGGTCGCGCAGGTTGATGTTGCCGCTGGCCATGTCGATCTTCGCGCGGACGGTGCGCGCACCGTCCGGGAACTCGCCGGCGCGCATGCGTGCGAACAGGTCCAGGTTTTCCTCCACGCTGCGCTCGCGGTAGGGCGACGGGCGGCCCGGCTCGGTCAGGGTGCCGCGGTAGGCGCGCACTTCCTCGGCCGACAGGTCGCACACGTAGGCCTTGCCATCGGCGATCAGCTTCTGCGCGGCCAGATAATAGGCATCGAAATAATCCGAGGCGTGGCGCAGCTCGTTCCATTCAAAGCCCAGCCAGCGCACGTCGTCCTGGATGGCCGCGACATACTCGGGGTCTTCCTTGGCCGGGTTGGTGTCGTCGAAACGCAGGTTGCACACGCCGCCGAACTCACCGGCGATGCCGAAGTTCAGGCAGATCGACTTGGCGTGGCCGATGTGCAGGTAGCCATTGGGCTCGGGCGGGAAGCGCGTCTTGATCGCGGCATGCTTGCCGGCGGCCAGGTCCTCGCGGACGATCTGACGGATGAAGTCCCGTTTTTCCTGGGTTTCCGGAAGGGCGTCGGTGGGGGCGGCAGTAGGCTCGGACATGATGCGCGGTCGCAGTCTAAAAGGCAGAAAGACCAACAGTTTAGCCTGTCGGAGACGCGCCATCGCATTCGCGCTTTCGCCCCACGCTTTGCTGCGCAAACCGCGGGYCCCGTCTCATCACCATCCAGACCCCSGCGCCTTCGGCGCCGCCCCCTGACTCAGGGGGGRCGCGCCATCGCATTCGCGCTKYCGCCCCACGCTTTGCTGCGCAAACCGCGGGTCCCGTCTCATCACCATCCAGACCCCCGCGCCTTCGGCGCCGCCCCCTGACTCAGGGG